>NZ_JCAPET010000043.1:0-22436 GCF_059735245.1 Gorillibacterium sp. sgz306347 | reverse complement strand
GTTGCCGCGCGTTGCCGCGCGTTGCCGTGGGTTGCCGCGCGTTGCCGCGCGTTGCCGTGGGTTGCCGCGCGTTGCCGCGGGTTGCCGCGCGTTGCCGCGGGTTGCCGCGCGTTGCCGGGGGGTGCCGCGCGTTGCCGTGGGGTGCCGCGCGTTGCCGTGGGGTGCCGCGCGTTGCCGCGGATTTGCTGCCGAGTTACTCCCGGGATGAACCTAAATTGTTATCGCCCCATCCACGAGCGTTGTTCACTCTGGGACCCTCCCGTTTGCTCGGCTCACCATTCTTTTTGCATCTGCTTTTCTGACTAAGAGGGCGGGCGGCTGATGAATCAAACGAGCGTCTGATCAGAGCAGGAAAGGGGGCACGCAAATAGGTGCAATGATACACTTATTTCCAAAAAATTTCGTCTCTATCGCGAAATAACGCCGTATCCGCACTTATTTCCATATAAAAAAGCGATATTCCGAGAAAAGGGGAGAAATAATTGCTTCTGTGCATCTATTTGGTCGAATGGAGCGAATAACGGTGTAATTAGTTGCTTTTTTGCACTTACTACTCCAACTCGCGAGCAGGAACTTCTGAATGCTGGAGACTACGGATCGCCGCTCCTTTGCGGTTAGACGGCCGAAACTTGTCCCTCTTTTTCCAACTGTGAGATCGGACGGGACACCCGTCACGCTGCCCGGCCGGATGACCGAATGTCGGGCTCCGGCCGGCAATTCCCGCCTTACTTCAGCATGTTGTTGAGCTCCGCGGCCTTCTTCTTGCTGTCCCGCTTCGCATAAAAGTAAAACGCCACCGTGTGCAGAACCGCCGAAAGCGCCAGCATGCCCGGCCACCAGGGCAGAATCAGCTCGAACATTTCACTCGAGAACAGCCAAACCGCCGCGCACCCGCCCGCAATATTGCAGGTGGACGAAATCAGGATGTTCCAGACCGGCTTCAAGGTAAAATGATTCCACAAGGCGTTGTACAAGACGCCGAACACCGCGGCGGCAATGGCCGCAATCCCGAGCACGTTCCACAGATAGGTCATCTCGACAGTCCGGTCGTTCATAAAGACCGTCAGCAGCAGCGCCACCCACAAAGCCGTCACCGTAAAGACTTGGAAAAATGAATTTCTCAACTGCGTCATCATGTCAATCGCTCCTTAAAGGTTTTTAGGTAAAAGCGGTTTACGAAATAGCTTGTCCCGTCGGTCAGGACGACCTTGATCCGGGCATTGTCGGCTGCCGAGAATTCGGCGATACAGCCGGTGTTGATGATGGTTTGGTTGTTGATTTTCAAAAAATGCGGTGACTCCAGACTCTCCTCGGCACCCTTCAGCCGCTGCGCCAGCAGGTACCGCTCGCCGGTGATCAGCCGCACGCTGCACATGCGGTCCGCCGACTCCACCGCCGCGATCGCCCCAACGGGCACCTGAACGCTCCGGCTATTTTTCGGGTTCAGCACCGCGAGCTTTTTCTCCGCCTGGCCGATGGCCTCCTTAATGGCTCCCCAATTCCCCTGTTCTGCCGGATTCGTGACGACCTTCGCTTTCCGCAGGCCAAGCCGCGCATCCGCCTCAAAGATGATGTCCATTCTCGGGTCCTCCCTTCCACGTCTCTTATCCTACACGCTCCTGGCGGCGGCGGCCATCCTTTTGCGGTTTGTTGCAGGATGTTGGCGGTTTGTTGCAGGGGAAGCCCGCTAAATGAAAAAAAGCCCGCTTAAGCGAAGCTTTCCTCACATCAATCTTCATCTGGGCCCCCGTACCCCCGCCCATTTTTCCCGAAGCTTTAATGTCTCGCGTGAGGTATGGTAGAAGCCGTATTCCCGGTAAGGCTATGCCCGATGCAGTTCATAATAGCGTTTCATCGCGACATTGGAGTCTGCGAAACGGCCGATGACGGCTGCTTCATCAATCCAACAGTATCCCTTCTCCGAGCGGGATTTTAGCGTCTCGCACCCTGCCCATTAGCATTCTCTATAAATTCACCCCCCTGCGCCAGTGACTTTGCCAGCCCCGGAATATAAAAAAGCGGGTAGAGGAGCAGGAACAGATTCGGAGCCCACCAGGCCGGATCAAATTCCAGCCGAATGGCCCAAAAGGCGATGGCCTGCAGCCCCGAACAAAAGGTCAGCACCAGCGAGAGCAAAGCCAGGCTCAGCCATAGCGGCTTGCCCTTCTTTCGCAGATAGAGGCTCGCCAGCCCCGTTGCCGATATGCATAGGTCAAGCGGCAGGAAGGACCAGTTCCATGCGACAAGCAGCGGATTGTAGTAGTCCTCAAACAGCCACTCGACGGGAATGAGGTGAAAGAGGGTAATCCCCCAGTAAACGATAAACCCGAGATCCACGCCTAGAAAAAACCACTTTAATCCCCTTAGCTTCATGTGTTGTCTCTCCTTTTACCTCTGTTGGATTTGATGCTCCGCCAGCTTTGTCTTTTCGCCGTCCCCATGCGCCCCGCCGCTCAAATTCAGGCCGATGATGCCCAGGAGGATGAGAAGAATCGAAACGGCTTTCAGCACCGAAAACGAATCTTGAAAATAAAGCACGCCGATCACGGTAATCAGCACCGTTCCTGCACCGGACCATACCGCATAGGCCAGCCCGACCTCCATCAGGCTCAGCGCCAGCGTGAGCAAACCGAAGCAAGCGAGATACCCGATCGCCGCCCCGGCGCTGTACCACGGATTGGAAAACCCGTCCGAAAGCTTCATTGCAGTCGTTCCCAACACCTCAAAAACAATAGCAGCCGCCAGGTAAAACCACCCCATGCTCATCCCCCATCCAACTATTGAAACCAATTTGGTTTTCTCGGTACCAACAAAAAGAAATGCCGCGGTTCCAAAGCCTTATTCCCGCGGCGTATTTACGGAAGCGATTCCCTCCAAAAAGACCTCCACCACCGTCGAAACGGATTCCTCCAGCGTCACCTTGTTGGCGGCCAAATAGGAAGGATCGAACAAGCTGAGCGTCGCCCCTTTCATCATTTGCAGCAGAGCGGGGATGCTCATGGTCCGCAGTTCCCCGGAAGCCATTCCGTCTTCCAGAAGCCTTTCAACGGTATCCCATTCCTGTTTGAGCAGATCGTCGATCTTCACCCATTCGCCGGGATGAAAGCGGCGGACATCGTCCAAATGGCGGCTGAGCACAAACCGGAAATCATCCGGCAGCAGGGAAAGCGCCTCCCTCAGCTTCTCCACAATCGTCTTGTCCGGGTCCCGGTAAACCTCCAGGCCCCGGCGCTTTATTTCCTGAACCGCTTCGTCGACCATGCTGCCGATTAACTCATCCTTGGAAGCAAAATGTTCATAAAGCGTCCGTTTGCTGACACCAAGCCGGCCGGCCAGCTCGCTCATGGTAAACCGGACGCCTTTCAGGTGAATCAGTTCGACCGCGGCAGTTACGATTCGTGCTCTCACAGGGCTTTCAACCTCTCTTTAACCCAAGAAAACCAGTTTGGTATTCCTGGTACCAATGCCCTCATTTTAGTTTTGTCCCCTCCTGCTGTCAAGCCAAAAAAAGCGATCCGGCCTTCTCCTAAGCGGCGGCCGTCAGCCGTCAACCGGCAAGACCGTCCCGCTTCATAATGCGGAAGACCGGCCACGGCCTCAGGCGGGTTGCGCTGCCCCCGTATCTTTCAGCCGGTTCATTCTTCTGTAATGAAAAACGAAGAGGATCAACCCGACGGCGCTTGTGATGACTTCGGTGACGGTCATCGACCAGATGACGCCGTTCAAGCCAAACCAAGCATGCAGCGCAATAATGACCGGGATAAACAGAATGCCCTGGCAGATGGCCATAATATTTGTCGGAATCCCCTCTCCGGCCGCTTTGAAAATCCCGGCGAACAAGCCGGTGAAGCCGTTAAACAGGGCGGAAACCAGCAGCGCGATAAGAATCGTCGTTCCCGTGTTCAGGACGGCCGGGTCGTTGGAAAACAACCGGATCACCGGTTCCCGGAACAGGTACACCACCGCGGTAAAAACCGCCGCAATGCCGCCGATGTACAGGGCCGAATGCCGGTACACGCTTTTCAGACGGGCAAAATTATGATTGGCGGCACTATAAGCGATAAGGGGAATCACCCCCATGAAGATCCCCATCGCCAAAAATTCGGGAAGCTGCACAATCCGCAGCGCGACCCCGAATCCCGCCACTACATCGTCCCCGTAGCCCATGGAAAACTGGTTCAGAAGCAGCGTCGATACGATAAGGAATGAGGTTTGAAGCAGCTCGGATACGCCGATTTTATACACCTCTAGCTGGTCCTTCAGGCCGAGCTTGAAATGCCGCAGAAATCCTCGCAGATGCTCGCTTTTGGATTCCAGGTACCAGATGTAATAGAGACACGACCCCACATTGGCCAAAACCATGGACAACGCCGCTCCGAAAACACGCCAATCCAGTATCACGATAAACAGAACATCGAACACAATACTCAAAACAATGCCGAGAAGCATGCCATACATCGACTCTCGGGACGCTCCTTCCGACCGGACCAGCTGCTCCAGCGCAAAATTGCCGATGACTGCGATCCCGCCGAGCAAAAGCGTCAAGGAGTATTGTTTGGTGTAAGCAAAGGTCGCCGCGTCCGCCCCGAGCAGATGAACAAGCGGCCCAATCGCCAAAGCGGCGGCCATCGCAATCAACAGGCCAGCCAATAAGCTTCCGTAAAAGCTGTACCCGGCGACTTTTTTGGCCCGCTCCTCTTCTCCTTCGGCAATGGAACGCGTGATAAACGTCCCGCCTCCGACGCCAAACACATTCCCGAACGCCATGAGCACTGTAAAGATCGGCAGCCCGAGCGTGATGGCGCTGAACATCGCGGTATCGTGGGCAAGCCCGATAAAAAACGCGTTGATGAGGTTGTAAATCGTACCGGCCGACATGCCGAGCATCATCGGAATCGAAAGACGGGCAATCGCCTTTCGCACCGGCGCTTTTTCAAGGTAATACGTGTTGGTCTCCGTGGTTTCCATGGGAATCCTCCTCGGTTAGCTTTATAATAGTTTGAATTCTAACTTTTTCAGTAAGGGTAGACCTTTTAATGTTAGAGTTCTAACTTTCCGATGATCAGCAGCCTTGGCTGCCGTCTTGCGCGCAAACCAACCTCCTTACAAGCTCTGGTTGATCTTGACCAAAAGCTTCAGCAGGGTTTGCTTTTCTTCTTCCGTCAGGCTTTCGACAATTTCATTCTCGACCTGGCCAAACATCCGGTCAAAGTCCTGAACGAGCTGCTCGCCCTTCGGCAAGACGTAGAGGTTCTTTTGCCGCTCGTTGTCCGCCGGAATTTTGCGTTCGATGTACCCGTTTTTCTCCAGGCCCTTCAGCATGCTGGTGATTGTCGCATCGCGGCGGTCGAAGATCTCCGCCAGATTCTTCTGGATCAGCCCCTTGTCCTGATGCTCGTAGATATAACCGATCACCCGGCCCTGCTGCGCGTTGAGGCCCAGCTCGTTAATTTTTTCATCGGCCTTTCGCTTGATCTTCAAGCCAATTGTCTGAAAAAGGTCCGAATACGGCGTATCTTTCCTGACCAACCGGCGCCCTCCTTTTGGAATATGCATAAATGTTAGATATCTAACTGTTCGTGGTTTAAATCTACTCCCTTCTCCAGGTCCTGTCAATGGCTAATTTTTCCGCGCAAGCAGGAGGCCGAAGAAAAATGTCGAATTCTATTCCTCGATTTATTACGGCTTAGTCGACATTCTAGGAGGCCCCATGAAAAAAAAGCTTGTTTCTCTGCTTCTGCTTTTTGTTATGCTGACCGTCTCGCTGCTCCCGGTTAGCGGCATCGCCGCCGTTCCGGGCAAGCCGTCCGCGTCCGCTCCGCTCTATTATTTTCTTTATAACGGCAAAAGAGTCACCCCGCAGGACCTCACCGCCATCAAAGGCTACGTCAAAAAATTCACCAAAACCTCCAACGTTCTTCTCGACGTATCCAAATACAACACCGCGCCGCAAATTTATGACCTGCTCAAAAAGGACCGCGCCGCAAAGGGCAGGGCCGTAGCCGGCATCCAGATTTTCGGATCGGCGGACGATGTTCCCACTTTCCCGTATACAAACAAAGTCGCATCGGTCCCGAATCCCTCCGGCAAGACGGTCATCTACCAGTCCAAGGAGCTGCAGGCGAGCGATTTGTTCTATTCCACTTTTCAAAACAACAGCAACTATTTGACCAAGGACCTGAGCCTGTACAAGATTTTTCAAGAAAAGACGCCCGTCTCCCTGGTCCCGGAATGGCCCGTCTCCCGGCTGCTGCTGACAAAAGGCGAGATCGCGGGCTACATCAACCGCTATTACGAATACCGCAAACAGACTGCCCAAAAGGACATTCCGATCGTCAGCTTTTCCAGCCCCACCTTTGTCCGGGTTTACGAAAACCTCATTCTGAAAACCCCTTGGCCCCGGCCCCAGAACGATGATTTGGGCTTTTTTATCGAGCAGCTGCACAAGCGCTTCGGGGTTCTCGACTCCGACGACTACCGCTTGTACGGCATTAAGGAAGGAGCCGTTCAAACGAGCGCCAGCGCCAAAGACATGACCCTCGCCAACCTTCAGGCGGAGAACAGGAAGGGGATCATGGAGTTTGTTTTTGACGGTCACGGCGGTCCGAAAGGCCTCAGCAAAACCGTCACCCCGCTGGCCACCAAGGACCAGGGGAAGCAAACGGAAACGCCCTTTTTGACCACGGAGACGATTAACAAGGTACTGAATAAAAACTACTATACGTTCTATTCGTTTTCGTGCGAGAATGCCCGCGGGTTGAAAACGGGCAGCATCATTCACAAAGCGCTGGCTGAAGGAAAGATGATCAATCCCATCGCGGGCGTATCACTCCTGTCGAACAACGGCATCGCCAATTTTACGGAGACGTGGGATGAAGCGGCGGACGCCTGGGCGTATCCGGCCGTTACCTATGAGGAACTGAAGCAGAACAACCCGTTTTACTTCAGTTATCATTATTTTAAAGGGGTTAAAGAAGGGAAATCGCGCCTGCAAAGCTTTTTCTCGGCCCAACGGCTGTATGCGGAGGAAGTCCTCAAGCATCAGGAGGCGGAGCAAGGATTCCTTTTCGATAAAAACTTTGAATTTAACCTCATGAATGTTCTGTCCCTGCACTACCTGGGCTTGGCGGATTACTAAAAGAAACGCGGGCTGAGCCGGAAAATAAATGCGGCACCGCCTGGCGCCCCCCCATATAAAAAGCTTTCAAGCAGGAAGCCGCCTTTGTCCGGTACTGGACCGGACAAAGGCGGCTTTTTGGGATTTTCATTCTGCGCGGCGCATCTTCGGGTCAGCCCAGCTTCTCCCCGCAGTTGGGACAGAAATTGGCGCCCTCGGTCTTTGTGCCGCAATTCGGACAGAAGTTCGGCTTCTTCCCGGCTCCCGCCGCTTGCGGCGGGTTCGGGGCGGCGTTCCCGCCTGGATTGGCCGAGTTATTTCCCGATTGGTTCGCGTTCATGTTGTTCAGCATCTCTTTGGCCATGTTCATGCCCATCATCATCCCGGCCATGTCCGAAGCGGCGCCGCCGCCCTTCACCTTGCCCGAAGAGATGCCGTCGGTCATGCTGACCTGCTGGTATTTTTGCAGATTGCCGATCATCTCGTGCGAAGCGGTCTTGGTGATCATGTCCTGGATTTCCTGCGGGTAGTTGAAGCTCATCACCTGGAAGCCCGTGATCGTAATCCCGTTGTCCATGATCTCCATGTCCAGGTCCTCGCGGATGCCCTTGGCGATCTCGAACGCATTGGCTTGCAGGTTGAACATGTCCTTGCCCTCGCGGCTGATCCACTTCATCAGCAGCTGGTCGAGCACCGCCGTGATGCGCAGCTTCACTTCTTCGACCAGATAGCTCTGCTTCACGCCCGCAATCCGGTCAATCAAGGTCACATAATCGCTCACCTTGAACTGGAACGTTCCGTTGGCGCGGATCGGCATGCCCCCCGGAAGCTGGGGCGTCGGGATCAGGATCGGGCTCTGGGTTCCCCAGCGCACCGTGAACTCCTTGGTGTTGACGAACAGCACCTCGACCCGCATGCCGCTGTTGAAGCCGAACCGGAAGCCCTTCAGCGTCGAGAGAAAGGGGATGATGTCCGATTCAATGCTGAATTCCCCGTCCTCCCGGAAAATCCCTTCGATTTTGCCGTTGTTCAGGAAAATGGCATCTTGCCCCGGTCGGATGATCAGCTTGCTGCCCTTCTTGATCTCGCGGTTGCTCCATTTCCAGAAGATCATGTCATCCCGGAATTCTTCCCACTCGACCACATTGGAAAACTGGTTTCTAAAAAAGCTCATGCTGCGCTCCCATCCCTTCTCTTCGCTTAGTAAGACCCTCTGCTGCCGCTGTGCGAATGGCCGCCGCCGGTTGTCCCGCCGCCTCCGCCTCCGCCGCCGGAGCCGCCGCTCGGCCTCTCGATCTTGGTTTTGGTTACGGTCGTCCGCAGGTAGCGGTCTTCCTGCTCCAGCACGCCCGAGGTTCCCGCGTCCTGATAGGTGCCCCCGCTCACCGTCACCCGGCCGCCCGAGCGGTAAGCCATCAGCCCGACGGTTACGCCTCCGATTACAAGCGCTCCGCCGAGCTGAACCCACAAGTTAAACAGCGGATTGTCCGGGTTGGCCCCGGGGCGGACGCCCATGTAGCGGTGGGCGGTGATGATGAATTGCCCGAACGCTTTCCCGTAATCCCCTTCGCTCAGGTACGGCGTAATCCGGCTGCGGATTTTATCCAGCCGTTCGTCGTCCAGGTATTCTTTGCCTTTGTAAAAGCCCGCCAGGTACACATCCCGGTTTCGGGTGTCCAGCGTCAGGATCGCCGCATTTCCGTGCGCCTTGTCGTATCCCGGCGCCTGCTCGTCGTAAAAATCCTGGGTCAGCTTCACGACATCCTGGTTGTCCGCATTAAGCGACGTGTAGATGATAAAATCCGTTTCGCGCTCGGCGCCGTACCGGATGGCAAGTTCATTCAGCTCCGCCCGCTGCTCCTGGCTCAAGAGGCCCGCTTCATCGTAGATGAGATTTTTCGGTTCGGCCGCGAGCGCGGACGGAACCAATGCCGGAGCAGCGCTCAGCAGAACCAGGAATAGCACAACAAGCATCATCTCTTTGGTTCTCACAGGAATCCCCCTCCCATCATCCAGGAAGCGAGCTTCAGGACCAGAAAAGAAACCCCGGAGACCCCGGCGAACCAGCCCGCCATCTTCGCCTTGCTGAGCGGCGGCTTGCCGACCACCTTGCCGGTTTGGCCGTTCATGGCGAAGGTATACTCCGCCTGGTTGAAATCGTAGTAGACCATCCACACCGGCAGCAGGGCGTAATCCGCGCGTTCGACCCTTGTGTCGACTCTCTGTTCCGGCAAGCTTACCGTGGTATAGCCGGCCACCGTAGAGGAAATATAGGACTGGATATACGGCTGGATTTTCTCCTTGGCGCGGGGAAGCAGCTCTTCATCGGTGAAGTTGTATTTCTCCGCGATATAACCCGCCAGATAGGGCGTTTTGAAATCCTTCAGCTGCGCGTAGGGGAACGGCTCCAGCTTATCCATCAGCCGGTCGCTCATTTTCTCCGAGGCATCGATCGGCAGCTGCTCATAGTTGAGCCGGAGCCTCCGGTAAACGTCGAAATGCTGCGTTTCCGTATACCGGTAGTCGCCCCGCGTATATACCCTTACCTTCGTGCCGTGACCGTGAACCTCTACGTCGTTATTCAGGTTATACAGCCAGAAAGGAACGTACATCCCGGTGATGCCCTTGATCCGGTCCGCCGTCATGAACCCCCTTGGGGTGAGAAGCCCCCGGCGGCACCATTTTTTGAACGCCTGCATGGCTTCTTCCCTGCTGATGGCAAAGGGAATGACATAGGCCGGCGCCAGCGCTCCCGTCAGCCGGTCGCTCAGGACGACCGCCGAGCCGCAGAAGCTGCAGGTGGTGGCGCTCGTCTCGGGTTCGGTCACGAGAACCGCTCCGCAGCTTGTGCAGTGGTACTCCTTGATTTCATCTTCGGTAAAGACTTGCTTTTTTAACGGATCGGGAAGCTGTTCGATGTTATCCTTCCGCCCGCAGCTCGGGCAGGACAGCATGCCCGACGCGCTGTCAAACACCATACCGCTGCCGCAATTCGGGCATTTGTATTCCATTACCGGCATCCGCACACCCCCTGCGTCCTGTCGCTCGTTAGTTCGGCTTATTCAGCCTTGCTTTCATCGCCGCCAGCTCGTCGCGCGGGTCCGCCCCCGCACCCGGGCCCGCCTTCTCCCGCCCGGACGGCTCCCGGTCCAGCGCGGCCAGCTCCTCCTCCAGGCGATCCCTTGCGGAATCGGACCGGAGCTCGGCCAGCGCCAGCGCTTCGTTCAGCGCCATGCTCGCCTTTTCCTCCAGTCCGCCGAACCCGGCTTTGGCGCTTTGCGCCTTCAAGGCGGCCATTCTTGTCTCCAGCTCGCACAGGTCCTCCGCCAGCTTGTCTTGAAGCTGCTTCATTTTGCCGGCGTCCGTTGCGGCCTGTTCATAGGCCTTATTGAATTCATTCCGCTTTTCGTTCTCTTTTGCCTTGCTCTCCAGGAAACGAAGGGCCTTGTCGTCGTCGCCGGACGCCGCCGCTTTCTCGGCGTACCGCTCCAGCTTGCGGATCTCGGCCCCGCATTCGTCAAGCGCCCGCTTCGCTCTTGCTTCCTCGGACAAGACAGCGGCGGTTTCCGCCTTCACGCTGCCCAGATCCTGCGTCAGCCCGCGCAGGGTTTCGTCAATGGTCTTCATCGGATCGTCGCTCCGCTTCAGCAGATCCCCGATGTTCGCTCTCATGATCTCCGTGAATCTCGACAGGACTCCCACTCGGCAACCCTCCTTTGACTTGTGTGCCCTTTCTTATATTACCTCATCTTGCCCCGGTTGGTTTCATTTGAACGGTCGGCGGCCCAATCCCGTTAAACGAATTTCGTTCAGTTCCTCGGCTTTCATCAACCCCGATTGGTACAGATTGAGATACTCCTGCGAAGCGGTTTGGTTGAAAATCAATAAATCATCGGTATTGATGGTCACCGGAACCCCATAATCAAAAAGCTGCCGAACCGGATGGCGCTCGTAGCTCTCCGCCACACCCAGCATCACATTGCTTGTCGGGCAGACATTCAATTGAATGTGATGCTCAGCAAGCCACCTCATGACCTGCGGCGAGCCGGCGGCCGCAATTCCGTGATGGACCTCCTGAAGCTCCAGTTCCTCAACCGCCTCCCGGACATCGTCGGACGTGCCGAATTCGCCCACATGAGCTCTTCGGAGCAGCCCGGCGGATTTGGCAGCTCTGTAAATGGCTTTGAACTTTGCAATCGGCTGGGCAAGCTCGTCGCAGCAAATATCAATCGACCGGAACCACCGGTAATGCAACAGCTCTTCCAGGCGTCCGTAAATCTCATCCGTATTCCAGCCCCGGTCCAGAGCAAGCTCCGGCAAAAACTGCGTGTCCGGAGCAAAGCGGACGTGAAGCTCATTCATGATGCGCATAAAAGGCTCCATCCCGCCCAAAGCGTCAACTTCATCGATCCCGAAGCTTAACGCCAGCTTTTCGATGCGGTCATCGTTGGCCTGGACAAAGGAGGCTTCAATCCGTTTCAAATAACCCGGAACGCCGGGGCAATGACGCTTTACATTTTCCACAAACCACTTGTTCATGTCATACAGCGATTCAAACGGCTTTGCCGGCGGCTGAATGTCGACATTCGCCCATGCGCCGATATAGCGAAGGGTTCCTCCGCGCCCGGCGTGATTGTGCAAATCGCTTTTCGGTACCGTTTGCAGGCCCTCCAGCAAATTTTCCCTCAAGCTGTCCAGAAAGACTTGCTCATCTGACCGTGCTTCCCGTTCGATTGGCATCCTGGCCGTACCCCCTTTAAAAAGTGCTGTCCGTTTAACAAATAAGCCCCCGCTCGGGAAATCGATGCAAAAGCAGCCGTCCCTTCCATCCTCTTGATCTATACGAATCCCTTCCATTCTCGTGGCAAATTTGAAAAAAAAGCACAAAAAAGACTGTCCCGGTCACCTTGACCCGGAACAGCCTCAAACAAAGTCGTTTTTCTATTCCTCCGCAACAAAATGCCAGACAAAGCTGCGGAAATCGCCGTTTGTCTCGACCGGAACGCTCAGGCCGACATAAGTCAGCTCGTCCCCGCCGAAGACTTGCTCCGTCCCGGCCAGCCGGTACGTTTTGGTTACATCCGCGCCGTGCAATTTCAGGTATTTCAGCGGAGCGGCCGGCTCGGCCAACACGTTGAAATAAAAGGCGAGGATTTCCGTCTTTTCCTTGTTTGCAAAAAGCCAGGCCGTTTCGTTTCCTTCAAACGGGCTAAGAAGCCGGTAGAAGTCGCCGAATTGAATCAGGCTCCGGATTTCCTTGTACCGGGCCACCTGCCGCTTGACCGCTTCTTTCTCGTCCGCCGAGAGCGCGGTCAAATCCAGCTCGTAGCCCAGGTTCCCGGACATCGCCACATCGCCCCGCATGGCGAGCGATGTCGTGCGGTGCACCTGGTGGTTCGGCACCGCGGAAACGTGCGCTCCCATCGACACGACCGGATAAACCAGGCTCGTGCCGTACTGGATTTTCAGGCGGGAGACGGCATCCGTGTTGTCGCTCGTCCACGTTTGCGGCATGTAGTAGAGCATGCCGGGATCGAACCGTCCGCCGCCGCCGGAGCAGCTTTCGAACAGGACATCCGGAAACGACGTCGTAAGGGCGTCCATCACCCGGTACAAGCCAAGCATGTAACGGTGCGCCGTTTCCCTCTGCCGTTCGGGCGGAAGAGCGGCCGAGCCGATTTCCGTCAGATGGCGGTTCATGTCCCACTTCACATAGGAAATCGGGACCGCCCGCAGGATGGCGCTGACCCGTTTGATGACTTCCACGCAAACCTCGGCCCGCGACAGATCGAGAACCAGCTGATTGCGGGCCTCCGAGCGGGGGCGGTTCGGGACGTGAAGGCACCAATCCGGGTGCTCGCGGTACAGGTCGCTGTCGGCCGAGACCATCTCCGGCTCAAACCAAAGCCCGAAGGAAAGGCCCAACTCCCGCACGCGTTTGGCCAGATCGTCCAGGCCGTCCGGCAGCTTTTGCCGGTCCACAAACCAGTCGCCCAGCGAGGTGAAGTCGTCGTTCCGGCGACCGAACCAGCCGTCGTCCAGGACAAAGAGCTCGATCCCGAGCTCTTTTCCGGCTTCGGCGATCTCCAGAATCTTTTGCGCATGGAAATCGAAGTAGGTGGCTTCCCAGTTGTTCACCAGAACCGGACGCTCCTTGTCCCGCCAGGTTCCCCTGGCCAACCGGGTCCGGTACAAATCGTGGAAGGTGCGGGACATGGCCCCCAGCCCTTCCGCCGAGTAGACCAGAACGGCTTCGGGCGTTTGGAAGCTTCCCCCTGGTTCCAGCAGCCACGTGAAGTCAAACGGATTCAGCCCCATGGTCACGCGAGCCGTATCAAACTGGTCCACTTCCGCCTGCGCCAGAAAGTTCCCGCTGTACACGAGGTTGAACGCATAAACCTCGCCGGAATGCTCGCCGGCGTCTTTGCGAAGCAGCGCCAGAAACGGATTGTGCTGGTGGCTGCTGGCCCCCCGGCTGCTTTCGATGGCCTGAATGCCGTGCCGGAGCGGCTGCCGCTCCATATACCGTTCTTTTACATGCCCTCCGTATAGATGGAGGATATCAAAGGCGGCGTCCTGAAAATCGACGCACAGGCTAAGGGCGCTGAGCAGCTTCAGCGTCTCGGGGCCCTCATTCAGAAACCGCACCGAACGCGTAATCACGTTAAACGCCTCAAAAACGGTATAGCTTAACAACGCCTGCAGGCCCGTCACCGGGTCCTCCATCCGAATCTCCAGGGTTTCGGCCTCGTTTTCGTTCTCGACATAGGTAGCCGGGAGTCCCTCCAGGGACGGTTTTCCCTTCCGGATCCGATGGGACCGGTAGCGCAAATCCGAAACCGTCGAGCCGTCGGGAAGCTGCACTTGATACGCGGGCTTCCGGTAATCGGTATTCCCGTATTGGGGATACTCCTGAGGCAGCGTATCCAGCGAGAACGTCCGGTCCTCTTTGTAAGGATTGCCGGAAAAGCCCCGGTCCAGCAGCTGAAGCCGGTTGGAATCGCGATACGTCCTGATCTTTCTTCCCCAGTAGCGATGAAGCAGGTACCCGTCCCGGACAATCTCCATCACGTAGCTGGTGTCCTTCGCCTGCAGATGAAAGACTTTGGTTTCCGATTCAAAATGAATTCCCATGAAAGGTCCGCCCTTCTTGATGCGCCGGCAGCCGCAAGGTTCGGAAACCCGCCGGCTGCGGCGTCAGCGTTGTCCGGAGTTCGTCCCCGCTTGCATATTTTTCCGGTTCCGTGTGTGGAAGCTAGACGTCATACCGGGCAAGCGTGCCGTCCTCTTCCGTATATTCAATGACCGTTTTACTGGTCTTCAGGTCAATGAACAGCGTGCAGCGCTGCTCTTCCTTTTGCCAGGAAAGCCGCACTTCATCCTTCGCGGATTCGAGCACCTGAAACGCCCCCTGGAACGCTGCGTGTTCGTTCCGGAACCGGATCAGCTTCAGCAGCCTTTGGACGACATCCTTTTGCAAAGCCTCATCAATCTCGCCCAGCGTGTAGTTGTGGCGGTTGATCTCCCGGCCTTCCCCGGTTTGCCGCACGGCCTCCGCATCG
This sequence comes from Gorillibacterium sp. sgz306347, assembly GCF_059735245.1. NCBI lineage: Bacteria > Bacillati > Bacillota > Bacilli > Caryophanales > Paenibacillaceae > Gorillibacterium > Gorillibacterium sp. sgz306347. The sequence continues at coordinate 7,757 of NZ_JCAPET010000043.1, read as the reverse complement.
TTTTCGCCGGCCAGCAGGCCGACGTAGTACACCTGCGGAATGCCCGGTGCAAAAAACTGAATCGCGCGGGCAGCCAAATAGGCGTCATCGTCGCAGTTCAGAACGGAGTAATACGAGCAGCGGATCTGATGAACGTCAAAGCCGTCCTCGCCTTTATGCTCATCCGACAGCACCAGGCTCAGGTTCGACCCCCTCTCCAGGCAGACGTCGACCAGCTTGCGGGCTTCGGCGGTGTCGATCAAGCCGTCCATGTCCGGTTTCACCGGAATGCCGTCATGGCAGTCCAGCATCGTAAACTGCTTGGCCGGCCGTGTTTTGAGGTAGCCGACCAGCGCTTCGCTCGACTTGTTCACCATTGTCTCCAGCACCCGGTAGGGCAGAATGAAATCGTAAATCCAGAACCCGTGCTCGGCCAGCTTGTGCTGGATGGAATAGTGGGCGTGCACCTCGGGCAGAAGCTCGATGTCCAGGGAGCGGGCCAGCTCCATCACCCAATCCAGAAACTCGTAAATTTCCGGCTCCACAAAAAAGCAGCTGGTCCCCAGCTTTTTGATCACGTAGCCCACGGCGTCCAGACGGACGATTTTTACGTTGTTCCGCTTGAAGTTCTCGAAAAAGGCCGTCAGCAGCTGCTTGACCTTTTCGGACTTGACGTCCAGGTCGATCTGCTCCGAAGGGTCCGTTTTGCCGAAGGTGGTCCAGACCCGCTCTTCCTTGCCGGTTTCTTCGATCGTGAAGGTGGAATACGGCAAAGGCCGGCGCAGGAACATCTTGGCGATGTCCGCCGGATTCGGCTCTCCGTCCTCCCACAGCTTGTCGAGCGTCAGGAACAGATCCGCATGCTCGGAACGGCGTCCTTTTTGCAGAAAGTCCTGAAAATACTCGGATTGCCGCGAAATGTGGTTTACCATCAGATCCAGCAGAACATCAAATTCCGCGCCGATGGCCTTTATGTCATCCCAGGTTCCAAAACGGGGTTCGATTTCCAGGTAAGTGAGCGGGGCGAAGCCTCTGTCCCCCGAGGAAGGAAAGGGAGGGAGAATGTGCACCCCGCCTTTGAAAACATCGGCAAACCGGTTCGCCAACACTTGGTTCAGCGCTTTTAAGTCCCCTCCAAGCGAATCCGGATAGGTAATCAGCTGCACTTGGTTTTTGACTGCCATGTTGGCGCCCCCTATATTCCGTATTGGTGTTCCAGTTCTTCCTGCTGCGGCAGGCTGACGACGGCTCCCATGTGCTGCAGCTTATACGCGCTCACGGCAAAGCCCAGCGAGAGCGATCTCCGAATGGGATACCCCTTTACCAGGCCGGTGTAAAACCCGGACCAGAACGCGTCGCCCGCGCCGGTCGTGTCGACAACATCCGTTGCCAGGGTGTCGAAGGCCAGCGTCTCTTTTCCGTTTGAAACGAGCGCCCCGTCCTTCCCCAGCGTCAGAATGACCAGCTTGGCGCCCAGCGCCAGAAACTTGTCCACCTGGTTTTGCGGCGTATCCTTGCCGAACAGGCGCTCCGCGTCGTCCTCCGACGGCTTGACGATATCGACCCTGCGCAGGAGAGACTTGACGTATTCGGTGCCGTTCTCCCCCTTCTGCCAGATCATCGGGTGATAATTCGGGTCAAAGCCGATTAAGGCGCCGCTGCGCTTGGCTTCCTCCATCACCCGCTCTATGGTGCTGCGAACAGGAAGAACGGAGACCGGCCAGCAGGAAAAATGCACGACTTTCGTATCGGCTACCGCCTTCTCCAGCTCCGGAGTAAACGCCAGCTGATAGTCCGCTCCCCGGTAAAAGATCGGAACCGGCGTCGCTTTGCTTTTGGTCACCACGACCATGCTCGTGGAATAATCGACCTTCTGGACGCAGCGCGTATCCATGTCGGCCTTCCGCAGCTGCTCGATCAGGAAATTCCCGAAGCCGTCCTCCCCGACCGCGGAAGCCACCAGGGAACGGACGCCGAATTGTTTGACGTTCATTGCGATATTGGAGGGCGATCCTCCGAAAAACCGGCGGTAGGTCCCGCTGTTCACCGCATCCTCATAATCGGTGGCAATCATGTCCACCAGCAGTTCGCCTACGGTCAAAATATCAATGCTTTTCTCTTTAAACTCCACACTATCCTCAAATGAAAACACGCGATTCACCCCAAACTCCCTAATCGGTTTTTTTTTCATGAAATCCGGGGCTTATTTAACGGAGCCCTGCATAACTCCTTGGATGATGTATTTTTGCGCAACCAGATAGATAAGGAGCACCGGCAGAATGGTCAGAATAAGACCGGCCATGAGCGGACCGTAATCGACCGCGTAGCTGCCGAAGAAGTAAAAGGTGGAAAGCGGCAGCGTCCGTGTGCCCGGATTGATCAGCACCAGCGAAGGAAGCAGGAAGTCGTTCCAGATCCAAAGGACGTTCAGTACCGCAATCGTCGTCGTCGTGGGAACCAGAACGGGAAACACGATGCGGAAAAAGGTCTGGATCCGCGTACAGCCGTCGATCATCGCCGCTTCTTCGAGCTCGGCCGGAATCGCTTTGATGAACCCGTGGTAGATGAAGACGGCAAGCGAGCTGCCGAAGCCGATATACATGTAAACAAGCGAATACTTGCTGCCCAGCATGCCCAGCGAGCCGTAGATTTCGACCAGCGGAATCATGATCGCCTGGAACGGAATAATCATCGAAGCGACCATCAGGAAAAAGGTCATCTGGTTAAACTTGCTGTTATGCCGCACGAAATAGTGCGCGGTCATGGCCGCAAAAAGCGAAATGAGCGCCACGCCCAAAACCGTAATGATGATGGTGTTGCCCAAGCTGTTCAAGTAGTCCATTTTCGTAAGAGCGCTCGCGAAATTCGCGAAATTTAACGATTCGGGCAAGCTGATCGGACTGGAGGTAATCTGCTGGTTGGGTTTGAATGCGTTGATCAGAAGAATCAGAAACGGAAAAACAAACAAAACCAGACACAGGATCAAGCCGATCATCTTCAGCCAGCCGAGGGATTTCGATTCGGCCATTACGCCTCCACCTCCAGCTTCTTGCTGAAATAAACCTGGACGATCGTGACAATAGCGACCAGCAGGAAGAGAACAAAGGCTTCCGCTTGGCCGAGACCGTAGTCACGCGTAAGAAAGGCCTTCTGATAAACGTGCATAGAGGCCATAATAGTCGATTTGAAAGGACCTCCGTCCGTCAGGGTCAGGTTCAGGTCATAGACCATGAAGCCCCGCTGCAGAGACAGGAAGATGCACACGATAAACGACGGTACCATGAGCGGAAGCACCATGGTGCGCAACCGGGTAAAGCCGGTCGCCCCGTCGATGCTGGCCGCCTCCAGCACATCCTTCGGCACGCTCATGAGGCCGGAGATGTAAATGACCATCATATAGCCGGCGTACTGCCAGACCGTAACAATAACCAAAGCCCAAAACGCTTTCGTCGGGTCGGAAAGCCAGGAGACCTCCAGAAACGGAATGCCGTGCTTGCCGAAATAGGTCAGAACGTTGTTGAAAATAAACTGCCAAATGAAGCCGAGAACAATCCCGCCGATCAGGTTCGGCAGAAAGAAGCCGGCGCGGAACAGACTTTCTCCCTTGACGCGGGTGGTAAGCAGATAGGCCAGCAGGAAGGCCACCACGTTGATCAGAACGACCGTGTACAAAACGTATTGCAGCGTCAGGCCGAAGGACGTCCAGAACTCTTTATCCCGAAAAACCGCCAGGTAGTTGGCAACCCCCACAAACGGATGCTCGGTGGAAATCCCGTCCCACTGCGTTAAGGTGAGGTAGATGCCGTACAAAAACGGCAGGATGATGACGGTCAGAAATGCAAACAAAGTCGGTCCCGTGAAAACGAGCCGCGTGCCGATTCTTTTGGCTGTGCTTTTTTCGGCGATCATGCTATCCCTCCTAACCGGTATAAGGGACGTTCGGGCGGCGGGTGCCTGTTCCGGCCCCCGACGCCCTCTCGTCAAACCGCGGTTTATGCCCGGTTTATTTTTGGTTCTTCCAGTATGCTTCCGTTTCCGAAATCAGAGCGGCGCGGTCGCTCACGCCGGCCAGGTACTTCTGCATCGCAGCGCCGACATTTGCCGCATAGTCGGCCGGAACGCCCTGGAACGGAACGGATTGTCCGGCTTCCATGTAGTTCATCAGCGACTTCGACAACGGGTCCTGAGGCTCAAGCGTGATGTTCTTGAAGGCCGGCAGAATGCTCGCCTGATTGACCATGAAGTCTTGGCCGCTTGCCTCGTAAACCATCCAGTTGAGGAACTTCTTCGCCGCTTCCTGCTGCTCCGGCGTGCTCTCTTCCTTGTCGATCAGCAAGCTTTTGGTAACGCCGACCGAAACCTTGGTTTGCTCGGTCTGGTCGTTGCCAAGCGGTACCGGAAGGAACGCGTATTGGCCGTTGGCCGTATCGAAGCCCTTGAGCTGCGGCCATGCCCAGTTACCCATGAACCAGACGCCGACTTGCCCTTTGCCCATCACCTCGGCGCCCTTCTCATAGGGGCTTGCGAGCGGGGTTGCTTTGTCCAGGTTGTACTTTTTCAGCACGTCGAAGGTATCCAGCAGGCCGTTAAAGGGGCCGTTGTTGGCCAGGTCGGCCGAACCCGCCTTCAGGTTGTCCATGAACGCCGCGCGGCCTTCCGCATCGCCGGCTTGCGCCGCGAACGCCATCGGCATCATGTGGGAGCCCAACGACCAGTCCATCGAAGAAATAAACGAGCCCGCCACGCCGCTGGCTTCTACCTTTTGCAGCAGCTCGTCCAGATCGTTCGACGTCACGATGGTCTTCGGATCAAACGTGCCGCCTACCGCCTTGTCGAGAACCGGCTGGCTGTAGATCAGAGCATAGCCTTCCATGGCAAAGGGGAACCCGTAGACTTTGTCGTCCACTTTGCCGGTGTCCAAAGCGCCGTCGCGTACATCTGCGACCCATTTTTCGCCGCTGAGGTCCAGCACGCGGTCTTTAAAGCTCGGCACGTCCGAAGTGTCCTGCATGGTAATCGTCGTCGGGTTGCCCGACGCATAGAGAGCGGAAGCCCTTTCATAGGCGGATTGACCGGCCGGAACCTGAATGACTTGTACGGTAATCGACGGGTTTTCCTCATGGAATTTCGCTGCCGCCGCTTCCATCGCTTCCAGGATTTCGCCTTTCGAATTCAGATAAGTGATGGTCACCGCTCCGTCGCCGCCATTTGCGGACGAATTGCCATTGCTGCTTTCGCCGCTGCCGCCGCAAGCGCTTACCATAAGAGCCAATGCCGCTGTTGCCGCAATCGCCGAAACTTTTCTAAAGCTCTTCTTTCCCTTTTGAGCCATTTCAAAACGCTGCATTCAAGATCCCCTCCAAAATGATTTGATGCGCTTTCATGTCTGCATTGTACGCCTTCTGAAACAGTGTGTCAAACGTTACCACACTTTTTTATCATAATTTATTATTTCCAGTCGATGTTTTCTCCTATTTTTATCGTTATTTTTCTAAATTATCCTTGCAAAATCCATAATTACCCTGAAATTCTAAGAAGTTTACCGCTTTCATTTTTCATTTTTTGTGTTAACGTTACCACAAAACTATAGTTTTTCGTTTCTGAAAACGGTATAATAAAACCATTCCATTGTGTATCGGAGGATATGCGGCCTATGCCCAGCATTCGGGATGTCGCCAAAAAAGCAGGCGTTTCCGTCACCACCGTATCCCGGGTCATGAACAACCGGGGTTATATTGGCGAAGAAACCCGCCGGAAGGTCGAGCAGGCGATTGCGGAGATCGATTATTCTCCCAATCAGATTGCCCGGGCTTTGCAAAAGAACCAGTCCACGTTTATCGGCGTGGTGGTTCCGGATTCCAGCCATCCGTTTTTTTCGGACCTGATCAAATCCATAGAACAATACGCCAGCGAGCAGAATTACAAAATTCTGATCTGCAATTCGCTGGAGGACCCGGAGAGCGAAGCGCGCTACATCAGCATGCTTCGGCAAAACCGGGTGGACGGCATCATTATGTGCAGCCATACCTTGGACATCGAAGAATACAAGAAGGTCGGTCTTCCGATCGTCTCCTTCGACCGGATCATTTCGCGCTCCATTCCCTGCATCGGCTCGGACAATTACCGGGGCGGCGAAATCGCCACCGAGCATCTCATCGCGGCGGGCTGCAAGAACCTGCTGCACATCTCCGGCCCGCTGGATGTGGACATGCTGGCCAACCGGCGTGCCGACGCCTTCCGCCTGACCTGCATGAAGCGCAACGTCGGGCACCAGGTGCTGCCAATCCCCTACAGCCGGCTGACCTTTGAATATTTCCGCTCGTTCGTCCGCGAGCAGCTCCCGGCCCAAACGCTTTCCGCTTACGACGGCGTCTTCTGCAGCAACGATATTTTGGCCTACGCCCTGTATCTTCATGCTGCGGAACTGGGCATCTCCGTGCCCGACCGGCTGCGGATCGTCGGCTACGACTACCACAGCTTCACCCGGATGCTCCAGCATCCGCGCATCACCACGATCAAGCAGCCGACGGAGCGCATCGGCAAAATGCTCTGCTCCACGCTGATCAACATGATCGAGCAGGTGAACGAGGACATGATCAACAACACCACCGTCGACGTCGAGCTGGTCCCCGGGGATACGGCTTGAGGGAGACGGCGGCTGAGTTGAGGGAATTAGCCGGAAGGCAAAAACAGCGGCACCCATGGACGGAAACGTTCGGGTGCCGCTGTTTTGTTTAAGCGAGTTCAAGCCCCTGTCCAAATATTTGCGTTTGTTTCACGGGAAAAGAGCAAAGCAGGAACAATCCCCTCTTCCGAGGATTGCTATAATAAACTCAACCGTACGGGATAAAGGAATGGTGAAAACCATTGAATTACAGGCACGACATGGAACGAAGCATAGCGTATGTCGAAGGCAAGCTTAAAGAAAGCTTGACCGTCGAAATGATCGCCCGGCATGTTGGATACTCTCTGTACCACTATTGCAGAGTCTTTCAAATCTGCATGGGGCTCCCGGTCATGGAGTACGTCCGAAAGAGACGGTTATCGGTAGCTTCGACTGAGCTGCAGAAAGGCGGGCGGATCATCGATATTGCGTTGGATTACGGGTTCGGGACCCAAAGCGGCTTCGCAAAGGCTTTTCGCAGGGAATTCGGCTGCAGCCCGACGCAATATGCCAGCCGGATGGTCAAAATCCGGGGATACCTTTTACTACGCCTCCGGTGGATACGACCGAAGACGCGAATCAGGAACAATTCGCGGCTGCGTTCCGGCAAACATGGAAGTCGATTTTTGAGGAATGGTTCAAGGACAGCGGCTATCAGTATGAAGAGACGAGGCTTGACTTTGAGTATTATGACGAGCGCTGCCATTTCCGTCCCGATACGGTGATGGATATCTATGTGTCGGTTATGAAGAAGGAACAATAACAGAGGCAAGGCGAAAGGCTGCTTCTCTGCAAAGAGAGTCAGCCTTTTTGCTTTCGGGTGGTTAACAGAATGTAAAGGAACTTAGCGGTGACCGCGTTAACCTGGGTGCAGGAACTCTATATGGCGCCCTCAATACCTTGCTCGAGAAGAAATGGATCCACCCCATAAAGGCGGAAATGATTCCCGCAAGAAGGAATACGTCATTACGAAACTGGGAAAATCCATTGTGAAAAACGAGATCATCCGACTGGAAGAATTAATCCGCAACGGGCTGACAATCGTTGGAGGTGAGTGGAATTGAAGCATACCGTTAGCCACCCATGCCCTGGCGGGCACCACAGAAAATGAAAA
>NZ_JCAPET010000042.1:0-42067 GCF_059735245.1 Gorillibacterium sp. sgz306347 | reverse complement strand
CTGGCGGGCACCACAGACGATGAAGTTGCGTTATTTTCAGGGTAGAATGAACGTATTTTCAACGACCACAGTTACACGTAATGAAAAAAAGAAGTAGGACGTTTCATTATGCTTGGCTCCGAAAACGAGCAAGTAATGAAACAAGTCCTACAAAGGGTTAATCGATTAAGACTCAATATAACGAACCTTCCCAATCCTTACGCCACCAACTAAGGTACAGGCTGCTTGGCTGTATTTTTTCTTTCAAAACTTTCTATAACCTCCATATGAGTTATTTCCCTATACTGTCATTGGATTGAATTCATTAACTCGTAGAAATGTTTAGGTTCGTGAGTTTTATTAAGTCGATACCAAGCGTCTAATGTTTTTGAAGAAAATACATCCAGCGCTTTTAAAGCATGAACAGCAAATTCTAATGGAGCTACTCCGGATGCGGTGATCAATTTCCCATCGGTGACAGCAGGTTCCATTTTGTAATATTCTTCGCCCGTGTAAGATTGGCAAATCATTTTAAGGTAGGCCAAATCATTGCTTGTGTGCCAACGTGAATCTAACAGTCCTGCTTGAGCAAGTCCAAAAGTAGCACCGCAAATTGCTCCAACTATGATCCCTTCCTTTAAACACATCTCGGCAATTTTTAATAGGGGCATGTGAATAGCTTCTGTCCATGTATTTCCACCAGGTAAAATCAGTGCATCTACGCTTTTCATTCTCCACTCCTCCACTTTAATGTCAGGCATTATTTTCAATCCGCCCATTGTAGTTACTGGAGTCTTTTCTATCCCAACGGTGACTATTTTTGCTGGAGCCAGCCCATGTCTGAAGTATCTTCCGGAATTCAGCTCGGCGGTTAAATAACCTATTTCCCAATCGGACATGGTATCAAACACATAAAGATATACTGTACGGTTCATTTCTAATTGCTCCTCATAAAGTTTATTAGGTAACAGAAGCCATTCCTCTTTCATGAGTGGTTAATCATTATAATAAAACAACTTCACTGACAACTGCTGTCAGTGAAGTTGTTAAGCTTGATAATGTTCCATTAACTCGGAAGCAACCGCCACAAGTTTATTCTTTAGATTCTGTGGCTCTATAACTTGAATGGATTTCCCATAGGGGAGAATTAGAAGCGGAACATGTGTATACAGTGATTCTTCCTCAAGTAAAAAAATTGCTTGCGTTGATGTCCGCTCCTGCAAATGATGCTCCAAAAACCAATGAAGGCATAAATCATCCAGCGCCTCTGCCCTGCCACCAATAATTAAAGAAATTAATCCGGATTTATCTCCTACATCCGGTAACAGATTTTTCATAAAAAAAGTACGCGCTGAAAATTCCTTGGGACGCCTAAATGAGAATGGCGCTGTTCCTGATTCGAATACATTTTCAACTTGGAGGTTGCATTCTCTAATGCCTCACTCAAAGGATATCCGGCTTCTTTTGCAAATAGGGCGGCATGAAGCAGTGTCTTTTTTTCATCCATACTAAATAGCAGAGGGGATTTGATAAAATTGTGCAGCAAGCTATACCCGCCATTGTGCCCTGTGTCGGCTATAATAGGGACGCCACTGGCACATAGTGCATCCATATACCGATAAACTGTTCTTATGTTTATCTCTAACTTTTCCGATATTTGCTGTGCAGTCAATTTCTCTCCCGAATTCAACATCCATAGAATGGTTAGCATATTATCATTTTTTGGCATAAGTTTTGTGAATTATATGTCCCCCCTTAATAACCTATCGATCTGTCTGCTCCTCAGAATTAAGCTGACTCCATGTGTTATTCAACCATTCAGCAAATAACTCTTCCTCCTCAAATTGAGGATAATGAGCGGATTTTTGGAAACTAACAAATTCCTTCATCGGCGCTTCCAATACTTCAAAGTATTCTTTTGCCGCGTTTACAGACGTCATATAATCATATTGCCCCATTACAAAATAAACGGGTATATCTAATTTATCGACAATGCTTGTAATATTATTTTTCGACTCTTCCTCTAACAAAATTTCCTGCGACAATGAAACTCCTTTTAAATAGCGAAGGACATCGAGCAAATTATACTCCGGATTAAAGAGAAACCCTGTATAATAATCCCTATTATCATCAATTAATCTAGCCGCTCCGCCATATTTCCGAACCATATCTCTTGGGGTAAGCTGCTCCTCTTTTTCTATTGGACCTCGAAGCTGTTCTAATCGTTCTGCATCCTTTAAATTACCAGCTAATTTTGCTTGTTCAATAGAGTAATTCAAGCTATCCAACTCGCTTTTTCCATGATCGGCAACCTGCCCTATTCCAACATAGGCACTATATTTTTCAGGTGCTTTTGCGGCAGCTTTCATTCCAATATATGTGCCAAAAGAGTGGCCGACCAGCAGCACTTTTTCTTGTCCGAATTCCTTTTCCACATAATCTGTTAAGGCCAACAAATCTTCTACGAGCAAGTCAGCGGATAATGTAGAATAATCCTCAAAAAAATGATACGACTTCCCGCTTCCGCGTTGATCATAGTGTACAATGGTAAAGTTTTTTTCAAGCAAATCTTGATATTTCCGCACATAAGGAATTTCCGAACAGCCCGGACCGCCATGCACAAAAATGACTATTGGATTGCGTCGGTCCACTCCCCTAATCATGACTTCATGATCAGTGCCGTTGATCTCGACCTGTTTTAGAGAACTTATGCTATGATCTCCTTCAATTCGAGGTGTCCATGTTGGAAAAACGAATCCGATTGCAAGAAGCATACCCATAATGAAAATACTTATCTTTGTCATTTTTATGTATTTTCTTTTCATATGACGCTCCTTAATGGTATTCCATACATTATTCAAACCATTGACACTCTGAGAAGGAAGATCCAATTTTGAGTGTTTAAGCTGGCACAGCGAACTCACCCGACAATTGGCATCCAAGGGATTGAGTAAGGAAATTTACGAGGAGACCGTTGGAGAAATCACGAGAGAAAGAAAGTTTGTCCGTCTGGATGTTCCTGACGAGGAGACACTACGAGATATCCTGCACAACTTGATTCGGAAGATTGAAATCAATGCTGACGAAGATAGATGTCTCTAACAACTGCAACTTCATGAATCCTTTAACAGGAAAGGGAGCCGAAGCAGCTCCCTTTTTGTCTTAATCTTTCCTGATCAACAGTGAACAACACTCCACATGACTCGTCTGTGGGAACATGTCCACCGGCTGCATCCATTCCAGCCGGTAGCCGGAGGCGAGCAGCGTCTTGCAGTCTTTGGCCAGTGTGGACGGGTTGCAGGAGACGTATACGAACCGCTTCGGCTTTGCCTCGGCGACGGCGGCGAGGAGAGCGTCATCGCAGCCGGTGCGCGGCGGGTCGACGACCACGACGTCGGGCCGGATGCCTTCGCGCAGCCACTGGGGCAGCAGCTTCTCGGCCTGGCCCTGATAGAAGCGGGCGTTGGCGAAGCCGCTGCGCTCCGCGTTCCTGCGGGCGTCTTCGACCGCTTCGGGCACGCTTTCCACGCCGCGCACCTCGCGCGCGTGGGGAGCGAGCCACAGCCCGATGGTGCCCGTACCGCAGTAGGCGTCGACGACCAGCTCGCGGCCGGTCAACCCGGCGGCCTCGCGCACCGCGTCGTACAGCTTGACCGTCTGCTCGGGGTTCAGCTGGAAGAATGCGCGCGGCGACAGGGAAAGGGCGACATGGCCGAGCCGTTCGTCCAGCGTTTCGGAGCCCCACAGGTGGCGGGTTTTGTCGCCGAACACGAGAGGCGTGCTGGATGCGTTGATGTTTTGGGCGATGCCTTTCACCTCGGGCAATGCGCGCCGAATGTCTTCGACGAGGGCTTTCCAGCCCGGGAGGCGGTCGCCCGCCGTGACGAGCGTAAGCTGAACGCCGCCGTTTTCCAGGCCGATGCGGGCCACTATCGTGCGGATGTCGCCAGTGCGGGCACGCTCGTCGTACGGACGGAGGCCGGCTTTTTCGAGCAGGCCGCGCACCGTGTCGATCGTCCCGTTGACCGCCGGATGCTGGATGGGACAGCCGGAGATGTCGACGATGCGGTGAGACCCGGCAGCATACAGCCCCGTGACCAGTCGCTCCCCGTCCAATCCCGCTTGAAGCTGCGCCTTGTTGCGGTAGCCCCACGGCTCTTCCATACCGAGCATGGGGCGGAGGGGGGGATCTTCGATATCCGTGTAACGGGCGAATGCCTCGCGCAGCAGTTCTTCTTTGGCTTTCAGCTGGCCTGCGTAGGACAAATGCTGCAACTGGCAGCCGCCGCACTCCTCGTAAACGGGGCAGGGCGGTTGGACGCGGTCGGGCGAGCGCTTCTCGATTTCATGGAGCGTTGCCTGCAAGTAGCTTTTCTCGGAACGCGTCACGTCGGCTTCCACCACTTCGCCGGGCAGTGCGCCGGGCACAAAAACCGCTTTTTTGCGGTAGTAGCCGACGCCCTCGCCGTTGATGCCGATCCGCTTGATCGTCACGACGATCCGGTCGCCGGGCTTCAGCAGGTCGGCGTTGTCCCGTCCGCCGAAGGACGGTTTGGCGGCTTTTTCGGCGGTTGCCGAAGCGGGGCGGACGCGATGGCCGTCTTTTGCGGGCGTTCCCGTCCTTGCGCCATTCGTCATATCCCGCTGTCCGGACTTCGTGCCGCTCCATCGGGGCTGTCCCGTTTTTTCCGCTGCTGCGTTGCCGCCGTCTTGCCGTCCGCGGCCAATATCAGGCCGCCCGGTGCGCCCGGTGCTGCTCGCGTAGGGCTTTTTCGGCGTTTCTGCCGGTTTTCTTCCTGCTTGATGCCCGAATGAGGCTTTCTTTCCGGCTTCCACAGCCGGATTCGGTTTATAAGAGCGCGGCGGATTACCGTTTCGTTGATTGCCGTTCATGAGGGAGAGATCGCTCGCTTTCTTTTGGTAGACCGTTCTGGAAACGGTTGTCTGATTTCACTATACCACAAATCGCCACGATTCCATCTTGGGGAGGAGTGCGCCCGTAAAAAAGGGAATTACCGGTAGCGGCCTTTCATCTGAAACGGTAAGATAAGAGTATGACGTTTGTGCGAGATTCGGGCAAATGGCCGAGAGACCGTGTTCGGCAGGCTGTTTTGCAAACGCACCCAATAATTCGGATACACGAAGGAGAACTATGATCATCGACGATTGCAAGTTTACCGTAAACGAACTGACGTACACCATCCGCTCCGCCCGCCGGACCGATGCCGCGGCATTGTCCGCGCTCCGGCTGCAAATCGACGGAGAAACCGAGAACCTGGACCGCGAAAAGGGCGAGGCGTTCCTGGACGAAGCCGCATTTGAGTCGCTGATCGAGGCGGATACGAAGGCGGAACGAAATCTGTTTCTGGTGGCGGATGCGGGTGGGCGGCTCGCCGCTTTTTCCCGCTGCGAAGGCAATACGCTGAAACGGTTCGCTCATAAAGCGGAGTTTGGTGTCGGCGTTCTGCAAGCTTTTTGGGGACATGCGATCGGAAAGCAGCTCCTGGCAGAATCCATCCGCTGGGCCGACGCAAACGGAATCAAAAAACTGACGCTGCAGGTGCTCGAAACGAACGAAAAAGCGATCCGGCTGTACCAAGCCCACGGGTTTGAAACGGAAGGCGTCCTCAAAAACGACAAAATCCTTTCCGACGGAAAGTTCTACAATACCGTGCTGATGGGACGCTTCCGGGACTAGTGGACGGCATCGATGGCGGATCGGGAGCAGCGCAGGTAAGGCTTGAGAGGCGCTACCGGGGAGCGGCAGGCAGCGAAGCCCGAGAGAGTTTCGAGAAGGTGCTGGAGGCCGGTGGAAACAGACGCCAGCTAGAGGGCGGCGACATTGAAGGCGGGGAGATAACTTGAGAAGGCGCGCGGGGAGCATGGAAACAAACGCTAGCAGAGAGCGGCGGACGTTGAAACCCGAGAGACAAATTTGAGAAGGCGCGCGGGGAGCGAGGTAAACAAACGCTAGCTAGGGAGCGGCAGGCAGCGAAGTCCGAGAGCCAATTGCGAAAAGGCGTTGGTGGGGCAAGGAGAACTTCTTGAAATCGACTTGCAGACCTCGCCTGCCGCCCCTGCATATTCTAACGGTTGCCACAGCGCTTATTTGCACCAAAATGGCCCTTTTGAAATTCTAACGGTTGCCACAGCGCTTATTTGGAAAAAAACGGGCCGAATCAGGTGAAAAAACGAAAATAAGTCCTGTGGCAACCGTTACAGTTTTGAACCCTTCGTTTTTGGGCAAATAGCCGCTGTGGCAACCGTTAGCGTTCCCCGGCTCCTGAGAGCATCCAACGAGCCAACATGTATTTTGTCAGAGCCAAATGCCGCTGCGGATGCGCTGCTTATGCTCCGGCGGCCCAGCTATCTCCGTCCGCCCGACTATCACCGTCCCCCCAGACTATCTCCGTCGCCCCAGCTATCTCCGTCCGCAATGGCACAAGGAGCGGAAGTCCGGAATTTTTCTTTCCTTTATATATAGGGTTCTGGAGCAGGGTAATACGGCAATTCATTAGTGCAATGATCAGGCAGCGAAATGAGCAAATGAAGCGGTAAAGCATCCGGTTTTCATCTTACATAGAAAGAGGCGTATTTCATGGCAACGGATCAAATCCGCGCGCTCGCGGCGCGTATCCAGGCGAATATTTCCCGGGTGATGGTGGGCAAGGAGCAAACGGCCGAGCTGCTTTTGGTGGCGCTTGTTTCCGGCGGTCATGTGCTGCTGGAGGACGTGCCGGGCACGGGCAAAACGCTGCTCGCCAAAACCCTCGCGCGTTCGATCGACGGCCGGTTCAAACGGGTGCAGTTTACGCCGGATCTGCTTCCGTCGGACATCAGCGGGATCAACTTTTACAACCAGAAAAAAGGAGATTTCGAATTCCGCCCGGGTCCGCTGTTTGCGAACATCGTGCTGGCCGACGAGATCAACCGCGCCACGCCCCGCACGCAGTCCAGCCTGCTGGAGGCGATGGAAGAGCGGCAGGTAAGCGTGGACGGGGAAACGCGCCCGCTGGATAAGCCTTTTCTGGTCATTGCGACGCAAAATCCGGTGGAAAACCAGGGCACCTTCCCGCTCCCCGAGGCGCAGCTCGACCGGTTCCTGATCAAAATCGGCATGGGCTACCCGGCCGCCGAGGAAAGCGTGGAGCTGCTCCGCCGGTTCCGGGAGCAAAACCCGCTGGAGGAAATCGGGCCGGTCGCCGAAAAGGAAGAGCTGGCGGAGGCTGCCCGCGAAGTCGGGAAAATTCGCGTGAGCGACGATCTGCTGCGCTACCTGGTGGCGCTGGCGGAGAGCACGCGCGTTCACCCGGACATCGCTCTGGGCGTCAGCCCGCGCGGCATGCAGGCGATGCTGCGGGCGGCACAGGCGCTCGCGGCGATCCGGGGACGGGCTTACGTCATCCCGGATGACATCAAGGAGCTGGCTGTGCCGGTATTTGCCCACCGCATGCTGGTGCGGGGGCGCTTGCGCGGGCAGAGCGGCGGAGCCGAGCCGGTGCTCCGGCGCATTCTGGCCGAAACGCCCGTCCCGGCGGAAGCCGGCACGGCGTAAGGAGGACGCGATGGGAATCACTTGGCTTCTCGCGGCGGCCGCCATTCTCGTGCCGGTCCAGACCTGGGTGTTCCGCAAATGGGCGCTGAAGGGAATCGGCTACTCCCGTGCCTTTAGCGCGGCGGCCTGCACCGAAGGGGAGGAGGCGGAGCTGATTGAAACGATCGCCAACCGCAAGCTGCTTCCGCTGCCCTGGCTGCGCGTCGAATCCATGATCCTGAGCGGGTTGAAGTTCGGCGAGCAGAGCAACCTGGAAATGAGCAGCGGCCAGATTTACCAAAACCATGCCAGCCTTTTCAGCCTCATGCCTTATACGCGGATTGTCCGCAAGCACCGGATTTTTTGCAGCCGGAGAGGCTATTACAAGCTGGAGACGGCGGCGATGACCGCAGGCGATCTGCTCGGCATCCGGGCTGCGGCCCGCACGCTGCCGACGGACGCCGAGCTGCTTGTCTACCCGCGCCCGGCCGACTTGACGGACGTGGAAATTTCGTCGCACAGCTTCCAGGGAGACGTGACGGTCCGGCGCTGGATCGTGGACGATCCGTTCCTGGCGAGCGGCGTCCGCGAATACCGGTACGGGGACCCCTTAAACCGGGTGAACTGGAAGGCGACCGCACGCACCGGAGCGCTGCAGGTGACGGAGCGCGATTATACGGCCGATCCCCGGCTCATGCTGCTCGTCAACGTTGAAGTCTCGGAGAACATGTGGGGAGCGGTTACGGAGCCGGAGACGGTCGAGTACGCCATATCCGTCGCGGCGGCGCTGGCGATGCAGGCCGTGGGCAACGGCGTTCCCGTCGGCTTTGGTTACAACGGCTGGATGCAAGGGGGCGAGCCGAAGCCGGTCCGGATCGAGCCGCAGGGAGGCGGCGAGCAGCTCGCGCTTTTGCTGGAAACAATGGCGAAGCTGGTTTTGGAGCGGACGCTGGGAATGGAGGATTTCCTGGAGGCGGAAGCGGGGCAAACGGCCGGCAA
The DNA here is from genome assembly GCF_059735245.1 of Gorillibacterium sp. sgz306347. Taxonomy (NCBI): domain Bacteria; kingdom Bacillati; phylum Bacillota; class Bacilli; order Caryophanales; family Paenibacillaceae; genus Gorillibacterium; species Gorillibacterium sp. sgz306347. The sequence goes on along the minus strand of NZ_JCAPET010000042.1, from coordinate 33,555 downwards.
TATCGACTATGTGCTGATCACACCCTATGTATCCCCGAAAATGCAGCTGCAGCTCGATGAACTGGAGGAAGCCGGAAACACGGTGAAGCTCGTGCTTACGGAACACCTGCGAGCCGGAAACGAAAGGGGGACCGGCGATGAAACGAAAAGGCAAACGCCGGCCTGACGCGTTTGGCCCCGAACGGGAACCCGGGGGGACACGGGGAGCGTTCGAAGAAGGGGAGGGCCGCCGGGAAAGCGGCCCGGCAGAGTCCTCCTCTGGGGGCGGTAAGGGGCTGCGTGACGCTTCTGTTAAATGGCGGGGGCTGCCCGCCGTCGCTTTTCATTTGGTCGGCGACCTGCTGTTCTTTCTGCCCGCCGTCCTGCTGGTGTACGAGTTTGTGCGGATGCTCGCCGGTACCGAACGCGGCGGCGAAGCGGGGTTTGCGCTCCAGCTGCCGTTTTACGGTCTTGCCGGCTTTCTGCTGACAGGAAGCCGCAAAGGCTTTTTCCGCGGCCTGCTGCGCGCCGCGCTGCTCGCGGCGGCGGCAGGGGGCATCGCAGTAGCCGCAAACGGCCCGGGCGTAGCGGGATGGTTCTCCTGGGCGGCCGGACTCGCGCTGGGCGTCCGCGGAATGCGGCTGTTCGGGCGTGATTCGCTCCGGCTGTTCAATCCGGCGGCATCCGCCGCCGGACTGCTGCTGTACTTCTTGCTGCCGGCGATCGTCCGGCTGCAGCCCGCACTTGAGCCGGAAGCGGAGCTTCTGAACGCGCTCGGCATCGCAGCGCTCGGCGTCTACCTGTTCCGCTTGAGCCGGTATCAACTGGCGGAAGCGGCCCGGCAGCAAACCAGAGGCAAGCGGCCCGCCGCGGCCCTGGTGCTGAAAAACCGGATGTGGACCGCCGTCTTTTTCGTACTGGCGCTTGTCCTCGGGTTTTTCCGCCAGGCCGGGCAGGCGGTCGAGCAAGCGCTCGGTTTCCTCGGCCGGGGAGTGGCGTACCTGTTCTCTTTGATTCCGTCCGGCAAATCGGTGCCTATGGAGCCGGGAACGCCGCCGGCTCCTCCTCCGCAGCTTCCGGAGGCTCCGGACAAGGGCAATCCGCTTTGGGTCATGATCCTGAATGTGCTGTTTTACGTTTTGTTCGCCCTCATTGTCCTCTGGGCGCTCTATCATCTCCTGCGCCGGATCAAGGGAGTGCCCCGTCTTTTCGGACGGTGGAAGGCGTTTTTCGCCCGGCTCTTCGGCGGACGGGAACGGGCGCGGGCTTCGGACTACATCGACGAGAAGGAATCGCTGCTGGAGCTGAAGGAGGCGCCGCGGGCGCTGCTGGCGGGTCTCCGCCGGTGGCTGGCGGGCCGTACGGGCAAAGCGCCGGCGTGGAACAGCTTGACCGACGGCAAGGATAAGGTCCGGTTTCTTTACCGGTCCGCCGTACGGCGCGCCGCAGCCAAAGGCTTTCGCCCCGATCCTTCCCAGACTCCGGGTGAAACAGCGGATCGCCTTGGCGAAGGAGGATTTGCGCCGCCGGAGGATGCGGGGAAGCTGGCCGACGCTTATAACGCTGCGCGATACGGGGAAGAACCCCCCGGAGAGGAAGAGCTCGCCCACTTGACGGAGCGATTTCTGCACCCGAAAAAATAAAAGAATCACTCCAATCTATCACTAACCTGACATGTAAAGAGAGAAAGATCACACTTTTTCATAACGATGACATATTGCGCCGAGGCGTTTTTCGCCGAAGCGCTTTTTTTATGGCATTTATCAGGGTTTTCTTTACCATCCCAATCCCTTGATGCCAAATGATTTCATTTTTTTATGAGGCTTAATGGATATTTTATGGATGAATTCACATTTTTTTCACAGATGGTTCTGGTAGAAAAAACCTCTTCATGTTACTATTGATAACATTAATTCTATCCATGTACTGCACTAACGCAATATGGTGGTGATCGGGCAAACCAACCGGGAAATACCCAACGACGTGAGGAAAGACAGGGGCCTGTACAAAGAAAAGCAATCCAATAAACAGAGGTGCCAGATGGATTACCACATTCAGCAGTTAATCAACGGGATTTCCGCAGGGAGCATCTACGCGCTTATCGCTCTGGGCTATACGATGGTTTACGGCATTATCAAATTGATCAATTTCGCGCACGGGGACGTGTTCATGGTCGGCGCTTTCATCGGCCTGAATACCATCAAGACGCTGGACGGCCGGTTCGACCCCGTTACCACCTTTTTGACTTCGCTTGTCGTTTCCATGCTGCTTTGCGCCATTCTCGGCGTCGTTCTTGAGCGTCTCGCTTACCGGCCGCTGCGGGGCGCCTCGCGGATCGCGGTGCTCATCACGGCCGTGGGCATGTCGTTTTTTCTGGAATACGTGATGATGTATTTTGTCGGTCCGCAAGCCCAAGGCTTTCCCGATGTTCTTCAGAAGAAAACCTACCGCTTGTTCGGAGACGTTCAGATCGATTCCAATCAACTGATGATCCTGCTGTCGACCATTATTTTGATGCTGATTCTGGTCTTTATCGTGCATCGCACGAAAACCGGCAAGGCGATGCGCGCCGTATCGCACGACATGGAGGCCGCCCGCCTGATGGGCATCAACGTGGACCGTACGATTTCTGCGACCTTCGCCATCGGCTCGGCGCTCGCGGGCGCGGCCGGCGTTATCTTCGGCATGACGTACAGCTCGATCGATCCGCTCATGGGCATGATTCCGGGACTCAAGGCGTTCGTTGCGGCGGTTCTCGGCGGAATCGGCAGCATTCCGGGCGCGCTGGTCGGCGGGATTTTGCTCGGCACCATCGAAACGGAAATCTCGGCCGCCGGAGCGTCGATGTGGAGAGACGGAGCCGCGTTCGCGGTGCTGATCCTCATTCTGATTTTCCGGCCGTCCGGACTGTTCGGCAAAAACGTCAGGGAGAAGGTGTAACAAGTCATGCTCAAAAAGCTCAACATCAATTTTTGGCTTCCCTTCGCCGCTTCCCTGGTGCTGTATGCCGTCATTCAATTGCTTCTCGTCACCGGGTTTCTCGACGATGTGGCCGAATCGACCATTCTGCTTATCGGCATCAACGTGATCCTCGCGGTATCGCTTAACCTGATCAACGGCTTCACCGGCCAGTTCTCGCTCGGGCACGCCGGCTTTATGTCGGTCGGCGCTTACGCGTCCGCCGTGCTGACCATCAACTTCGACTTTCCGTTCGTTCTGGCGCTTCTGCTCGGCGGAGCGGTTTCCGCGCTCTGCGGCCTGCTGATCGGCATCCCGACCCTCCGGCTCAAAGGAGACTACCTCGCCATCGCCACGCTCGGCTTCGGCGAGATTATCCGCATTGTGCTGCTGAACACGGAGTATGTGGGGGGCGCTTCCGGCCTGAACGGAATTCCGACCTACACGAACTGGACCTGGATTTTTCTCTTCACGCTCGTGACCGTCATTCTGATTCAGAACTTTGTCCGCTCCAAGCACGGCCGGGCCTGTATCGCCATCCGCGAGAATGAAATCGCGGCGGAGGCGATGGGGATCAACACGACGTACTACAAGGTCGTTGCGTTTATGATCGGGGCTTTTTTCGCAGGCATCGCGGGCGGGCTGTCCGCCCACAATTTCTACGTCATCAACCCGACCAGCTTTAACTTTATGAAGTCGTTCGAGATTCTGGTTATGGTCGTGCTCGGCGGACTGGGCAGCACCACGGGCGCGATTCTGGGCGCGGTTGTGCTGACGCTGCTGTTGACCTTCCTCCAGGAATACCCGGAGCTGCGCATGATCATCTACTCCGCGCTTTTGGTTCTGATGATGATTTTCCGTCCCGGCGGATTTATGGGGACGAAGGAATTCACGCTCAAATTTTTCCGTAAGAAGGGGGTTCCGAACGCATGATGCATGCGGCATCCGTGTTGCTTGATGTTACGAACGCCAGCCGCCATTTCGGCGGCATCAAGGCCGTTACGGACGTTTCCATCCGCCTTCATTCCGGCGAGCTGATCGGGCTGATCGGCCCGAACGGCGCCGGGAAAACGACCCTGTTTAATCTTTTGACCGGAGTTTACGAGCCGTCGGCGGGCGACATCACCCTGAACGGACAGTCGATCAAAGGACAGAAGCCGTACCAGATCAATCACCAAGGCGCGGCCCGCACCTTTCAGAACATCCGCCTGTTCGGGAGCATGAGCGTCATCGAAAACGTGAAGATCGCCTATACCCATCACGCCAAATATTCCTTGTGGTCTTCCTTCTTCCGGCTTCCCTCCTACGTGAATGGGGAGGCGAAGATCGAAGCGAAGGCGCTGGAGCTGCTCAAAATTTTCAAGCTCGACGGACTGCGGGACGAGATGGCGGCCAACCTCAATTACGGCGCCCAGCGGCGGCTGGAAATCGCCCGCGCCCTTGCGGCCCGCCCGCAGCTGCTGCTGCTGGACGAACCGGCGGCCGGAATGAACCCGCAGGAAACCCGCGATCTGATGAACCTGATCCGCTGGATCCGGGAGGAATTCAAGCTTACCATTCTGCTGATTGAGCACGACATGTCCCTGGTCATGGGCGTCTGCGACCGCATTTACGTGCTGGACCAAGGGAAGCTGATCGCTCAGGGAACGCCCGAGCAGGTCCGCAACGATCGCCATGTGATCGAAGCGTATTTGGGACAGGAGGCTTAAGCCGTGCTGATCATCAACGACATCAACGTGTATTACGGAGCAATCCACGCTCTGCAAGGCGTTTCGCTTGAGGTTCGGCAGGGAGAGATCGTCTCCCTGATCGGGGCCAACGGGGCGGGCAAATCGACCCTGCTCAAAACCATTTCGGGCCTTCTGAAGCCCAAAACGGGCGAAATCCGGTTTCTGGATAAACCGATCGCCGGCCAGTCCGTGCAGGCCATTGTCAAAAACGGCATTGTTCACTGTCCGGAAGGGCGGCGGATTTTCGCCAACATGACCGTGGAGGAAAACCTGGACCTCGGCGCCTACCTGCGCAAGGACAAAAACGTCGGCGCGGACGCGGCGGCCGTATACAAACGGTTTCCCCGGCTCGCCGAACGCCGCAAGCAGCAGGCGGGCACCTTGTCCGGGGGGGAGCAGCAGATGCTCGCCATCGGCCGGGCGCTGATGAGCAAGCCTCAGCTGCTGCTTCTGGATGAACCGTCGATGGGGCTTGCCCCGATGCTGGTCGCGGAAATCTTCCGGGTTGTGGAGGAGATCAACCAGTCGGGCACGACCGTGCTGCTCGTCGAGCAGAACGCCAATCAGGCGCTCAAAATCGCCCATCGGGCCTATGTGCTGGAAACCGGGAAAATTGTGCTTTCCGGTCCGGCGGAGGAACTGGCAAACGCGGAAGAGGTTAAGCTGGCCTATCTGGGCCATTAACAATATCTTTGGGGGAAAAGGGAGGGCATTACATGAAGTTGAACAAATTCGCGGTGCTATCCGCCGCACTGGTCCTGGCTGTCACCGGCGCAGGCTGCGGCCAAAAAAGCGGGGATGACGGCACCGGTCCGATCAAGATCGGAGCAAACTTTGAAATGACCGGCGGAAATGCATCCTTCGGCAACTCCTCCATGAAAGGCGTCAAGCTTGCGGTGGAGGAAATTAACGCCGCCGGCGGGGTGCTGGGCCGCCAGCTGGAAATTCTGGAGGCCGACAATGCCTCGAAGGCGGAGGAAGCGACCCGTGCTGCCCAGAAGCTTATCAGTGAAGGCGCGATTGCGCTGATTGGTCCGGTTACAACCGGCAACACGCTAGGCGCGGTTCCGGTTGCAATGGAGAAAAAGATCCCGCTGATCACAACGTCCGCAACGAACCCTAATGTTACTGTAAACGAAAAGTCGGGCAAGGTGAACGACTGGATCTTCCGTGCTTGCTTTATCGACCCCTTCCAAGGGGAAGTGGCGGCGAATTTTGCCACGAACGATTTGAAAGCTAAAACCGCAGTCGTTTATGTCAACGCATCGAGCGACTATTCCAAAGGCCTGCAAAAGTTCTTTGAGCAAACCTTTACCGCAAACGGCGGTGAAATCGTCGGCAGCGAAGCGTTTGCCGAAAAGGATACGGACTTTAAGGCCGTTTTGACCCGGATCAAAGAGAAGAACCCCGAGGTGCTTTACGTTCCCGGCTATTATGAAGAGGTGGGCAAAATCGTGAAGCAGGCGCGCGAAATCGGCCTGACGATCCCGATTGTCGGCGGCGACGGCTGGGATTCCCCGAAGCTGGTGGAAATCGCCGGCGCAGACGCGCTGAACAACACGTTCATCTCCAACCACTATGCGCCGGACGATGAGTCCGAAGCGATCCAAGCCTTTGTCAAAGCCTACAAAGCCGCCAATAACGACGAAACGCCGGATGCGTTGGCCGCGCTTGCCTACGATGCCGTGAAGCTTCTGGCCGACGCCATCACACGCGCCGACTCGACCGACCCGGAGAAGCTGAAAGAAGCGCTTGCCGCCACGAAAGACCTGAAGCTGGCCACGGGTACGATCACGTTCAACGAAACCCATGACCCGGTGAAGGCCGCCGTCATCCTTGAATACAAAGACGGCAAGCAGACGTTTAAAGCCAAAGTAGACCCGAAATAATCTCCTTTCCTGCGAGCCTGTTCCCTATTGCCGGGGGAGCGGGTTCTTTTTTGTCTTCTTCCGCTCTGCTACAATAGAGGACGAAACAAGCGGAAAGGACTATCCCCCATGAAAATTGTACTCGCGACCCTGAACGCCAAGTTCATTCATACCAATCTGGCTCTGCGGCTGCTCAAGGCCTATTGCGGCAGCGAATTTCCCGTGGAAATCGCCGAATATACCATCAAGGACCCGGCCATGAACGTCGTGTCCGATCTGTTCGTAAAAAAACCCGACGTGCTCGGGTTTTCCTGCTACATCTGGAATATTGAAGAGACGCTCCGGATCGTCTCGATGATCCGCAAGATCATGCCCGAAACGCGAATTGTGCTGGGCGGCCCGGAGGTGTCTTACGACGCCGACCATTGGCTGAAGCGTTCCTCCGAAACCGACTTCGTCATCATGGGCGAAGGGGAGGGCCCGCTGCTCCATTTGCTGCGCGAGCTGGCGGGAGCGGGCGACTTCCGTTCGGTCGGAGGGCTCGCCTACCGGGAAGGCGAGCGCATCCGCCTGAATCCCGTGGCGCCCAAGCTGGACTTGGCGGACATTCCGTCGCCGTACCGGTTTCCGGAGGACGCGCCCGATCTGGACAAGCGGATCGTCTACTTTGAAACGAGCCGCGGCTGCCCGTTCAACTGCCAGTTCTGCCTTTCCAGCGTGGAGACGGGCGTGCGTTATTTTGACATCGAGCGCACGAAAGCGGACATCCTGTATCTGGTCCAGTCGGGAGCGAAGCAGATCAAATTTGTGGACCGGACCTTCAACATCAAGCGGGATTACGCCCTTGAAATGTTCGCCTTTCTGATCGAGCATCACGGCGGATGCGTCTTCCAATTCGAGATTACGGCGGATATCATGCGCCCCGAGGTGCTGGAGTATCTCTCCAAAAACGCGCCGCCCGGCGTGTTCCGGTTCGAGATCGGCGTCCAGTCGACCAACGAATTGACCAATGAGCTGGTCAAGCGGAAGCAAAATTTCGCCAAGCTGAGCCGTACGGTTCAAGCGGTCAAAGCGTCCGGGTGCATCGATCAGCATCTGGACCTGATCGCCGGCCTGCCGGAAGAAGACTATGAATCGTTCAAAAAAACCTTTAACGATGTTTTTGCCCTTCGGCCGGAGGAGCTGCAGCTCGGATTCCTAAAAATGCTGCGGGGGACCGGCATGCGGAGAGACGCGGAAAAGTACGGGTACGTTTATATGGATCACGCGCCTTACGAGATTCTGGGCAATCGCGTGCTGCCGTTCCGGGATATTTTGCGGATCAAGCGGGCGGAGGACATGCTGGAGAAATATTGGAACGATCATCGGCTGGACCGCACAGTGGAATTTCTGATCGGGCGGGTGTTTCCGACGCCGTTCGATTTTTTCCAGGAGCTTGGGGATTACGGCGAGCGCGAAGGGTGGGCCAAAACCGGGCATCAGCTGGAGGATTTGTTCAGCCGGCTGTACGGGTTCCTGCGGGACCGGGAGACCGCCGGGCTGGAGATCATCGAGGGCTTGCTGAAGCTCGATTACTTTCTCAACCATAAGTGCAAGCCGCGAAAGATCTGGTGGACGTTCGCCTATTCAAAGGAAGGGCAGGCGGAGCTGATCCGGTATGCGGCCGAGCACCCGGAGGCGTTTTTGCCCGGTGAAGGCTGGCTGGCGGGGGATGCGGCGGCCGTTCGTCCGGCGGGCATCGGACCGGCTGCGAAGGACGATGGCCCGGGGAAGAACGGGGCGGCAGACGGCCGGTTTGCCGCGTTGGCGCTGGGCGAACGCGAGCTGCACAAGCACGCCATGGTGGAGGCGCTGCCGTTCGACCTGCAGCGGTACGAGCGGGAGGGGACGCTGGACACGGCAAATGGCACGCTGCTTCTGGTGTATTACCCGCCGGGCGAAGAAAAAGCCCGGTATTACATGGCTCCGCTGCCGGATGCCTTCCGGCGGCGCACAGATTGGACGGCGGCGGAGAACGGCTGATCAGGAGCGGGGAGAAGCCCCGTTCCAGAAAAAGGACACAATCTGACGGACCGCGTCTTCCTTGGTTGCAAAGGGGGACGCTTCCGTGCTTTTTTGGCCGATTTTCATCATGGAGAAAAAAGCATGGGACAAAAACAGGGCGTTGCCATGCTCCATTTCGCCCCGCTGCATCGCCTCCAGAAAAGTGGCGGCCAGCAAATCATGGATGCCGGCTTCGGCTTTGCGGATGGACTGCGTTTGCTCTTCCGCAAGCTGCGGGCCGGCTTCCTTCATCAGGCTCTCAAAATCGACGTGGGAAGAACGCAGGTAACTGCCGACGATTCCCTCCAGCCGTTCCCGGAGAGAGCCTTCCTGCATGAGGATCGCCTGCGTATATCCGCGGATCTTGTCCATCATTTCCGTGACTCCGGCGGTGAAAAGCCCCGCTTTATTGGTGAAGTAATAATAGATGGAGGCTTTGGTCACCCCGCTGGCGGCGGCGATTTCCTCCAGCGATACGCTTTCGTAGCCGCGTTCCATAAACAGCCGGGAAGCGGTCGCGAGAATTTGCTTGGGCACCGTCATTCCGGCAGCCGATGCTTTGGGACGCCCGGGAGGACGCTTTGCCGGTTTGGCCATGCTCATCACTCCGTTTACAGTAGGCTTGTTTTACAAGATTGGAATCATTTTAAACCGCGTTGATAATTAACCTTCCGGTATATATAATTATGGTGTTCGAATTAATTCAAGTATACCGTGACGGAGGGGCAAATTCATCCTTTGCCTGGTTGTTCGTTCATGGGAGCAGGAGGAGAAAGATGAACGGTTCGCGTTTGGAAAGATTCGGCCGGCTGGTTGCCGGGCCGAAGACGAAATGGGTCACGCTTTTGGTGTGGATCATTCTCACTGCGGCGCTTACCCTGCTGCTGCCTTCCGTCGGGGAAAAAGAAGACAACGGAGCGGCCAATCTCAGCGCCGACCGGCCGTCGGTGCAGGCGGCCGAAGTGGCGGCCCGCGAGTTTCCCGGGCAGGAAGGGACGCCCGCCCTGGTGGTCTGGAGCCGGGAGGGGGGCTTGACGGACGGGGATTTGGGCGGCATCCAGGAATTGACCCGGATGCTGACGGAGGAGCCGCCCGCCAATCTGTCCTCGGTGCCGCCTTATTTTCAAATGCCGCTTCCGGCACTGAAGGCGGTTTTGTCGGAAGACGGAAGCACGCTTGTGCTGCCGGTCCTTTTCGCCGAGAAAGCCGGCGATCCTGACGACTGGCTGGAAAAAAGCGTCGACCGCCTCAAGGAAACCGCGACCGAAACCGTGGGCGAGTCGGGCGATCCGTTTGCCGCCAGGCTTGGCGGGGCGGAGCTGACGGCGCGCGTTACGGGGCCGGCTGGTATTTCACTCGACGCCGTGGGCCTGTTCGAGAACGCGGACGTGTCGCTGCTGATCGCGACGGTGCTGCTGGTGCTCGTTTTGCTGCTGCTGATTTACCGCTCGCCGGTGCTGGCCCTGATCCCGATTGTGGCGGTCGGCTTTGCCTATGGCGTTGTCAGTCCGCTGCTCGGGTTTATTGCCGGAGAGGGCTGGATTGTGGTCGACGCCCAGGCAATCTCCATCATGACGGTGCTTTTGTTCGGAGCGGGCACCGATTACTGCCTGTTCCTGATTGCGCGTTACCGCAAGCTGCTGACGGAGGAAGCCGACCGGAGCGGCGCCCTGGTGCGGGCGCTGAAGGATTCTTCGGGCGCTATCGCCATGAGCGGCATTACTGTGGTGCTGTCGCTGCTGGCGCTTCTTCTGGCGGAATACGGGGCGTATCACCGGTTCGCCGTGCCGTTCAGCCTTTCGATCCTGATCATGGGGCTGGCGAGCTTGACCCTGGTTCCGGCGCTGCTCGCTATTTTCGGCCGGGGCTCGTTCTATCCGTTTGTGCCCCGCACCCCGGAAATGCTTCGCGAACGGGCGGCGCGCAAAGGCAAGCCCGTCCGCCAGCCCCGCGAGGGCGGGCGCTTCGGCCGGATGATCGGCGGCGCCGTTACGCGTAAGCCGTGGACCGTCACCCTGTCGACGCTGGTCTTGCTGGGCGCCTTGGCGGCTTTTTCTCCGCAGGTGAAGGTATCGTACGACCTGCTTTCGTCCTTTCCCGAAGACATGCCCTCGCGCGAAGGCTTCGCGGTGCTGGCGGAGAAATTCGCGCCCGGCGAGCTGGCGCCCGTAAAAGTGATGGCGCAGACGGAAGGGAAGGCGGTGGACCTTGGCGCCAAGCTGGCGGCGCTGCCGGCGACCGGTAAGCTGTCCGAGGAAGCCAAAGGCCAGACCGATCCGAACATCGTCGCTTACGAGCTTCAGCTTCGCATGAATCCGTACTCCAACGAGGCAATGGAGGCGATTCCGCAAATCCGCGTAGCGGCCGAACAGGCCTTGGCCGAGGCGGGCGTCGCGAATCCCGGAAAGGCGGTCTGGATTTCGGGGCAGACCGCGACGCAGTATGACACGCGGCAGGTGAGCCAGCACGACACCTGGGAGATCATTCCCGTCGTGATCGGGCTGATCGCCGTGCTGCTGCTGTTGTACCTCCGTTCGATCACCGCAACGCTCTATCTGGTGCTCACGGTCATCCTGTCGTTTTTCTCCGCGCTTGGGCTGGGCTGGATCATTCTCCACTACGGCTTCGGCGCTGAAACGATTCAGGGCGCGATTCCGCTGTACTCGTTCGTCTTCCTGGTCGCGCTTGGGGAAGACTACAACATTTTCATGATCTCGAGCATCTGGCAAAAGGTGCGGCAGGGCATTCCGCTCCGCCAGGCCATCCGCGAAGGGGTGGCGCGCACCGGTTCGGTCATTACGTCCGCCGGACTGATCCTCGCCGGAACGTTTGCGGTGCTGACCACGCTGCCGATTCAGGTGCTCGTCCAGTTCGGCCTGATCACGGCGATCGGCGTCCTTCTGGACACCTTCATCGTCCGCCCGTTCCTGGTGCCGGCCATCACGACATTGCTTGGCCGCGCCGCCTTCTGGCCGGGCAAAGCGTGGAAGCTGCCGAACGCCGCCTCCGGCGAACCGGAGGTCGGGAAGCAGTCATAAATCATCCCATGAATTATAATGAAAAAGGGCTTTGGCTAATTCAGCAAAGCTCTTTTTTGTAAAAAATAAAATAAAAACATAAAAATGTAAAATTAATCACATGATTACATATGATGAATGAATTATAGTGGTAAATGAACAAAAAAAGGAAATACTTATTAATCTCTATTCATCTACAAAATTGGGAGGTTTTTTGGTGAAAAAAATATTTTCATTCATCTTATTGCTTCTGCTATTTCTAGGGGGAGCCAATAACTTTGCTAAAGCTGAGGAATCTGAAACAATAGCTCCGATAGAAGCTAAAGCCGCATCGCTTTATCACGTAATGATGGTTCAGAATTCAAATGATGATTCAGCCTGGAAGGGACATAACGTTAAAGCACTGGACCCGCAACCGGTTTTTGATGTTAATAATGAGATAGTTAGCTATGTGGTCAATCTAGAAGTAGAAGGTGCTGCGGCTGGATATGTAGAGATAGAAAACAACAGATTAAATTATCCAGTTATTAGCTATAGCGATACATTTAATGTGCACAAAGCGAAACAAGATATTGTTGCTGTGGCGGAAAATAATATAATGTCCAAAAAGGAAAAAAAGCACGAGTCATTGATCGCTATCGCTCCCGGGTATTTTGGAGTTAGGATTGACTATCAAGACGGGTCAACGGATTTATATGGTGGGGATAAAGCTAGGTTGATGAGTAATCAGAATTCGATTTATAAAAAATTAAAGTCCGTTGACCCAGGTAGTGCATCGGAATGGGAGACTGTTCAGGATATTGTTGATGGCGAACTTGGTTCCATAACAGATGGTGTAACAGACGACCTTTCTTTTGAAAAAGGCTACAGTAGTGTTATTACGATGTCCCACGCAAATGTCGGAGGGATAAATCAATATAATCAAACGGCACTATGGGCTGGGCCATCAGGATGTACACCAACAACTGCTTTTAATGTTTTGTCTTATTGGGTTACTAAAAATTCCACAAAGTATAACAGCCTTTTAACGACTGATCCCGTTTTCACCAGTATGGATGTAACCATATCGGCTCTACGAAGAGCAATGGGGACGGATAATAATGGTGGCACAATGAGAGCAAATGAAGTTCCCGGGTTAATTAACTATGTGAGAGCACGAGGTTTTGTTTCAGCGAGTGCGGCGTTACACCAAAATCCGTCTTGGAGCACCATCAAAAATGATCTTGGTTATGGACCAACTCTCCTAAATTTTAAGAACCAAACTTATTATAGAGAAAATTCTTCTAATCCCAACAGTGAGATTGGACATACGGTTGCAGGTATTGGCTATAAAGAATTTGTTTATAATGGTAGTTCAACAGGGCATCAATATATGCTTGTCCACGACAATTGGCATGGTTCAAATTCGGTAGCTATTGTTTATGGAAGAAGTTATGATAACATGGCATCGGCTTATTTTGTTCCGGAATAATGAAGAAAAGGGGATTGGTATGAAAAGAATAGTCATCCATCTTTTTCTTCTGTTCTTGATGGCTGGATGTCGTAGCAATCAGGTTGATGGTTTTCCTCCTTTCGTGCCGGAAAATTATCAAAGCCTGCTGAAGGAACATAACTTAACTGAGCTGGCCGCATTGCCAGACTTTAGGGAACCATTTGGCCTCGTGGGACGTAACCCGTCAGGAGAAGAATACCTTATTTTAGTTTACAAAGATGGGACCAAGGAGAAACTTGCTTTGCCTGTTCCTTTCGGGGAGATTGTGCAGAAATTTGTCGACGCTGGATGTTTTGTTATTTCGGAATCAAATAAGGTGATTAATATTTCTGTTTTTAAAAGCGAGGAATCTGTTTATTATACTTCGCAAAGTCATGATACCCATGAGGGACTTATGGTCACCTTAACTTTGGACGGTAAAACTACGGATATCGTACGAAAGTAAGAAGTCCCAAAACGATATAATTTCTGCCGACCATCACGATTGAAAATACCCGGCTGGAGAGAGGGAAGCCCCTCTCCGGCCGGGTATTTTTCAATCTTGGCTTCATCGCCCAAATAAAACAGTACCGAATGGAAAACCGACTAGGTTTCGTTTACGGCAAATAGCTGCGCAGTACGGTCAACTCGCCGTCCAGCGTGTAGGCGCCAAGCGTCGCCGGAACGAGGACGCAGTCGCCCGGTGCGAGCTCGAGCTTGCCGTCTTCCCAGGACAGCGTGCCGTTGCCTTCGCCAGCGACGAGGATCGTAAACGAGTCCGGCGAGGTTTCCAGGCTCCAGGGGCCGCGCACGATGCCTTTTTCCGTCACGAAGTAAGGGGAGCGCGCCAGCTCCAGCCAGGCGCCCGGCTTCGCGCCGTCCGTTTTCATCCGGGTTGCGCCCGCGCCTTCGTAGGCGATGACGTTCAGGGAGTCCTCGATGTGCAGCTCGCGCGGTTTGCCGTCCAGGCCCGGGCGGTTGTAATCATACAACCGGTAGGTGGTATCCGAGTTTTGCTGGATTTCCGCGACCAGAACACCGGAGCAGAGGGCATGCACGGTGCCCGCCGGAATGTAGAACGAGTCGCCGGCTTCGACGGGCACTTCCTGCAGCGTGTCCATGATGCGGTCTTCCGCGATGGCTTTTTCCAGCTCGGTCCGGCCGATGCCGTCCTTCAGCCCGTAGATAATTTTTGCGCCGGGCTTGGCGTCGAGGATGTACCACATTTCCGTTTTGCCCAGCTCGCCGGCCGGAAGCTTCTCATAGTCGTCGTTCGGGTGAACCTGAACGGACAGGTCGTCCTGGCAGTCGAGCAGCTTGATCAGGAGGGGGAACCGTCCTCCGCCGGGCGAAAAGCCTTTGCTTCCGAAGTAAGCTTCTCCGTATTTGGCGCGGATTTCATCCAGGCCTTTGCCGGCCAGCTCGCCGTTGACGGCGGAGGTGGTGCCGTTCGGGTGGTCGCCGATCGTCCAGGCTTCGCCGATCCGGCCTTCCGGCAGCTCGAAGCCGAATTGCTCGAGCGCCCGGCCGCCCCATACGCGTTCTTTCATTTCGGGTTTGAATTTCAAAGGATAAGGTTTCATCTCGTCCATTCCTGCTTTCTTTATATGATGGAAACAAGCGGAGCGCCAGACAGATGCGGCTTTTTGCCGGAAGTCACCCTCGGCAAGTTCGGGTCTCGAACCGTCCGCAGCTTATACGGCTCCGCTTCTTTCATTCCCGTATAGCGCCGGAACACCCGTGTTGCTCACCGCTTGATAAACGCGAGCAGGCGCGCGGCGCCGTCGCCGCGGTTCACGAAGCGGTATTCCAGCGCGTCGATGCGCTCCGGCGGAAGCGCGGCGGCCCAGGCGTCGACGGCGGCCGCTTCTTCGGCTCCGCCGGGATGGCCCGGGTACAGCACCGCGGTCAGAATGCCGCCGGGCCGGAGCAGGCGCAGCGCCGCATCCAGGGCGGGCAGCGTCGTCCCGGCCCGTGTTACGGTGGCGTGGTCCGCCGCCGAACCGGGCAGGAAGCCGAGGTTGAACATCGCGGCCGCGATCCTGCCCCGGTGCCGCTCCTCCACGGCCTCCTCCATCCGCTCATGGGAGAGAAGATGGAGGCGGACCTCCGCCAGCGCGGAGCATCCGCCGCTTTTGCCGCCGGCGCCCTCCAGCCGGACCCGCGTGCCCGCCAGCGCCGCCTCCTGAATGTCGAAGGCGTAGACCGTTCCTTTCGGACCGCTGGCCTCGGCCAGAAACAGCGTGTCCACGCCGTTTCCGGCTGTCGCGTCCACTGCCGGCTCGCCCGGCTGGATTCTTTCTCCGGCAAGCCGCCGGGCAAAGGACAAGACCGATAAAAAGCCCATTTTCCGACGTTCACTCCTTGCTGTTTGACCGGATGACCGCTTCAGGTGCGAAAACGGCCCGTCAGGCGTTCACCTTCGCCGCCCGCAGCTTGCCCTGCCATGTATTCCGCCGTTCCAGCTCGGCGTCGATGGCGTTCAGCACTTCCCATTTCTTCAGGCTCCACATCGGGCCGATCAGAAGCTCGCGCGGCGCGTCCCCGGTCAGCCGGTGAACGATCATCTCGGGCGGCAGCATTTCGAGCGTGTCGGCCACAAGCCCGACATACTCGTCCTTCTCGAGAAAACGAAGCAGCCCGGCTTCGTACTGCTTGACCATCGGCGTTTTGCGCATGAGGTGCAGAAGATGCACCTTGATGCCCTGCACGTCCATGTCCGCCACGGCCGCGCCGGTCTCCAGCATCATGCGGCGGTCTTCGCCGGGAAGCCCGTAAATGATGTGGGCGCAGGTGCGGATGCCGTGCTTGCGCAGCTTGGCGACCCCCTCCACGAACGTTTCCGTGTCGTGCGCCCGGTTGATCAGGCGGGAGGTCGATTCGTGAATGGTCTGAAGGCCCATTTCCACCCACAGGTACGTCCGCTTGTTCAGCTCCGCCAGATAATCCACCACATCGTCGGGCAGACAGTCGGGACGGGTGGCGATGGACAGGCCGACGACACCCGGCTGCTCCAGAATCGCTTCATAATACTCCCTCAGCTCTTCGACAGGGGCGTAAGTGTTGGTGTAAGCCTGAAAGTAACCGATGTATTTCGCGTCCGGCCATTTGAGGTGCTGCAGATCGCGAATTTTGTTGAACTGGGTGACCAGGTCGTCGCGGCGGCTGCCGGCAAAATCGCCGGACCCCCGCGCGCTGCAAAAGGTGCAGCCGCCTTTGGCGATGCTTCCGTCACGGTTGGGGCAGGTAAAGCCTGCATCCAGCATGACCTTGAATACCTTCGTACCGAACTCGCGGCGCATTTCGTGATTCCAGGTGTGGAACCTTTTGCCGCTCCACGTGGACGGCTCTTGCTGTTCCGGGCGCATGGGTTCCTCCCTTTTTGATCGTAATCCTGCAACCATTTTAGCCGAAAACCCGAAAAATTGCGAACGGCCGGGACCGGGCGGAGAACGGCGCGGGATAATTTTCGGCCCCCCCGAGAACAATAAGTTCGCATCTCCTATTAACCGAAGGAAAGGGGACTTCAGCTTGAAGAAAATTACGACAGCCTGGTTATCCGTTATGCTTGTGTCGGCCCTCGGCGCTTCCTCGGCTTTTGCCGCCGGAACGACCACGACGAGCGGCACCGGCGCGGGTATGGGCGGTACGACCACCACAAGCCCGGGCAACATGATGAACAACACGAACAACGCCCGGACGTACGGCACCAATCCGTACACCAACGACGGGATGGCCGGCCGCGGCGACTTCGGGATGACGAACCGGAACAACTACGGCGTCTATACGACCGAAACGCCTATTCCGGGGTACGGCAACAACAACAACACAGGCACGGCAGGCAATCGGGGCGGCGCCAACAACACTTACCGGACCCGCGCCGCCAACGGCAACAACAACAACGACAACTGGGGCTGGCTGGGACTTCTCGGCCTGATCGGCCTCGCCGGGATGCGCAACAAGAACGACAACCGCACGCAGAGCAAAATGTAAAAAGCAAAAGGAAGCAAGCTTTGCAAAAGGATGGCTGCCTCCCAAGGAACGCTGCTGCGTTTCCGGCCGGTGGCGGTCCTTTTTGCGTTCCGCGGCCTCGCCGGGGACGGGGCTTTACAGCGAGCGGCGGAATCGCGTATCCTTTGAGAATAGAAACGGTTTGGAGGAAGGCAGAGCATGCGATTAAGAGGAAGAAAAGGAATCCGCGAAGAGCTGGAAGCCCAGAAGGACCTGGTGATCCTGGAGCCGCAGGAGCTGAAGGGAAACTGGAGCAAGCATTTCGGCAACGACAACCCGATCCACGTGGAGCTGGGCATGGGAAAAGGAATTTTTATCAGTGAGATGAGCGCGCGCTACCCGAACGTGAATTTTATCGGGATTGATATGTACGACGAACTGATCCGCCGGGCAAGCGAAAAGGCGAGAAGGCAACGCGAGCCGGTGGAACGCTGGAATCTGGCTTTGGCCCTCGTGAACATCGGCCGTATTGCCGATGTCTTCGCTCCGGGCGAGGTGGAGCGGGTTTACCTCAACTTCAGCGACCCGTGGCCGAAAAAGCGGCATTTCCGCCGCCGGCTGACGCATCCGGTTTTTGTCCGGCGTTACCTGGATTTCCTGAACGAACGCGGGGAAATCCACTTCAAAACGGATTCCCGCATGCTGTTCGAATTTTCCTTGAACTCCTTTGCCGATATGGGCCTGCGCATGCGGAATATTTCCCTGGACCTGCACGGCGAAGGGGTTCGGGAAGACCTCGTCATGACCGAATATGAGAAAAAGTTCGTGGAACGGGGCATGCCGATCCACCGCGTCGAGGTCGTGACCGGGCGCGAAGCGCTTGCGAACCACTTGGAACGGCTTAAGCAGGCGGAGGCGGACGAAAACGCCGGGGAGACGCAAGACGACAGGGAAGAGCGGACCGGTGCAAGCAGCTAAGAGACCGTCCCGGAGCGCCTGAATCCGAGCAAGAGAACCGCCCGACGAAAGCCGCCATGCGGCCGGAACGGGCGGTTTTTTCGCGGGGAACGGAGTCATGTCGATCCGGGTCGAAAAGGCGCTTTGCGTCCGATTTTGCCGGATGGACGGAGCTTTCTCCCGGGACCCGGGCCTTTTTCTGGGACCATGCTCCTGTTTTGCTGCTAACCTTGGAACTTTTTAAGGTTTGAAACGTTCTCTATTTTGAAAGAATAAAGGTGACGAGAGCCGTTCCAAAGCCGAGGAGGGCGCCTGCGGCGCAGTCGGACGGGTAGTGGAGGCCGAGGATGATTCGCGAGACGCCGACCGTAAATGCCAGGGGCAGCAGCAGCAGCCCGAGGAACGGGAAATGGAGCACGTAAGGCGTGGTCAATGCGAAAATGGCGGTCGTGTGACCCGAGGGGAACGAGGCGTCGGTCAAGGGGTTCCGCACGGTTTCGGTTTCGGGCAGCGCCTGATGGGGCCGGACCCGGGGGAACGTTTTTTTGATCAGAGCTACCGGAACATGGCTTGCGGCAAGCGCCAGCAGCGAAGCGGCAGCCGCGCGCTGCCAGGCTTCGCCCCAGGCGGCGGCGAGGAGCAGGATGCTTGCAGAGACGGTAAACCAGGCTCCGCCCAAATGCGTGATGCGGGAAAAATAGCCGAACCCGGAAATGCGTTTCCGGTTGAGACGCCGAAACATCAGTAGCTCGGCTTCCCTCAGCCAAACCGTTACCTTTTGCATGCCAGTCGCCTCCCGACTCCGTATTTGTCACCAGTATAACCCCCCATTGTCATGGGGATGTAAAGCACGCGCCGTGTGCGGAAAAAGGCCGCGAGCCGTCGCCAAAAGGGACCGGTCTGCATTTTATGTTACAGGAATGTTTCATTTGTGTTACGATTAGGTTAAAATAACATCGGACCGATCCGCTGATCGAAATTATCGGGGGGATGGAGGGCAGGGGCAGGCTTCCGAGGGTACTTACCCCGAAAACGAGGCAAATAACCCCATGCGGACAGCTGGACGCCGAAATCATGTGCAAAGGCCGCAGCGGATTGCAGTTTGCTTACGCTGGCATTCGTTTGCAGGTCGAGGCAAGCTTTGACAAAAGGGACCGTCCGAGAGAAAATCAGTATCGGGCTCATGACATAGAATGCTTTAAAGCGATAAAGAATACGGTACTTACTTACAGAGAGATAAACTCAACTGCGCTTACGCGCGCTTGTGAAAAGGGGGAAATCCTATGCTGGACCGTGTGCTGATTGGTTTGCAGATCGTCTTTGCGGTAATCGCAGGCTACCAAACCATTCTCGCCTTCTTCGGCCTCATGCGAAAAAAGAAGCGGCAGAAGCATCTTCCGCAAAAATCGTTCGCTGTTCTCGTCGCCGCGCACAATGAGGAGCAGGTTGTGGGCGCGCTGCTGGAAAACCTGAAGAAAATGAATTATCCGAAAGAACTTTACGATGTGTTTGTCATTGCCGACAATTGTACCGACAATACCGCTGAAATCGCCCGCCAGCACGGCGTCTACGCCTTCGAACGGCATGATTCGTCGCGGCGGGGCAAAGGCTATGCGATCGAGTGGATGCTGCGCGAGCTGTGGAAGCTTCCCCGCCAGTACGACGCCGTCGTCATGTTTGACGCCGACAATCTGGCGAATCCCGACTACCTGACGCATATGAACAACGACCTGTGCAACGGCTCCCGCGTCATCCAGGCGTATCTGGATACAAAGAACCCGCATGACTCCTGGATCACCTCGGCTTACGCCGTTTCATACTGGTTCTGCAACCGGCTGTGGCAGCTGGCCCGGACCAACCTGGGACTGGCCAACTACCTGGGCGGAACCGGGATGTGCTTTGAAAGCAAGCTGCTGAAGGAATTCGGCTGGGGCGCCACCAGTCTGGTGGAAGACCTGGAATTCACGATGCGCTGCGTCCAAAAAGGGATTTACCCGACGTTTAACTATGACGCCAAGGTGTACGACGAGAAGCCGCTGACCTTCAAAGCGTCCTGGAACCAGCGTCTGCGCTGGATGCAGGGGCATTTTGACGTGGCCCGCCGGTACTTTTTCCCGCTTTTGTGGCAGGGCCTCAAGGAGCGCAGCTGGGCCAAGCTGGACACCGCCCTGTACGCGTTGAACGTTTACAACGTCTTTATTACGGGAACCGTCACGGCGGTTCTGTATATCGACATGCTGCTGCCGGGATCGCCGAAGCTGACGTCGATTTACATGCACGCGCCGCTGATTCTGATGACCCTGTCGGTGCTCAGCGTGATTCAGTTCCCGATCGCCATGATTCTGGAGAAAGCGCCCTGGAAAATCGTGAAGTCGCTGATCACCATGCCGGTCTATCTGATCTCCTGGTATCCGCTCACCTTCTACGCTTTCTTCACGCAGAACAACAAGCAGTGGAGCCACACCCGCCATACGCGCGTTTTGCGCATCGACGAGGTGCAAAAGCAGGCGAGCTGACCGCGAAATGCGGGGGATGCGCCCTCTGGGCTACACGGACGGGGTATTTCCTCGGGACAACGGTTTGGCTGTTGACAATGCCTTTGCGGGATGGTATAGTATTCAAGTATGTTTATCCAAAGAAGAAGCGCCCGCTTCTCACCTGACCGGCTCTGCCGGCTGGTTATTCGAGAACCATGATCGTGATTATGGAACTTATGGAGATGCGGGGCGATTCTGTCCGCGTCTCTTTTTTATTCCCGGCCGTTGGCCGGAAAGTGACCATTTTGACGGAGGTGGAAGGCTATTAGTAAGGACCATATGATTAACGACGAGATCCGCGTGAAGGAAGTGCGTTTGGTCGGCGAAGGCGGCGAGCAGCTCGGCATTCTGCCGATCCGGGAAGCCATGCAGATGGCGATCGACGCAAATCTTGACCTGGTGAATGTGGCCCCTCAGGCGAAACCGCCGGTCTGCCGCATCATGG
This sequence comes from Gorillibacterium sp. sgz306347, assembly GCF_059735245.1. Classification (NCBI taxonomy): domain Bacteria; kingdom Bacillati; phylum Bacillota; class Bacilli; order Caryophanales; family Paenibacillaceae; genus Gorillibacterium; species Gorillibacterium sp. sgz306347. The sequence continues at coordinate 12,599 of NZ_JCAPET010000042.1, read as the reverse complement.
ACTACGGCAAGTATCGCTATGAGATGCAGAAGAAAGAAAAAGAAGCCCGCAAAAACCAAAAGGTCGTCGAGCTCAAGGAAGTCCGCTTCAGCGCGACCATCGACGAGCACGATTTCCAAACCAAGCTCCGCAACGTCATCAAATTCCTGAACGAGCAGGACAAGGTGAAGTGCTCCGTCCGTTTCCGCGGCCGCGAAATCACCCATGCTTCGATCGGGCAGCGCGTGCTGGAGCGCGTGGCGGAAGAAGTGAAGGACATCTGCACCATCGAGCGCCGTCCCAAGCTGGAAGGCCGCAGCATGATCATGATTTTGGCGCCGAACAAATAAGGCGTACCGCCGTTTTGCCATATCAGTCTTAGGAGGACAAATTCAATGCCGAAAATGAAAACGAACCGCGCCGCAGCCAAGCGCTTCACCAAGACCGGCTCCGGCAAGATCAAGAGAAACCAAGCCTACAAGCGCCACATCCTTGAAAGCAAATCGCCAGCCCGCAAGCGCAAGCTGCGCGGCAGCGTTCTGGTCTCCTCCGGAGATGTAAAACGCATCAAGAGCTTGCTCGTTTACGTCAAATAATTTTTCACTCACCCGAAAACTCAGGAGGTAGAATCAGATGGCAAGAGTCAAAGGCGGTTTTGTAACCCGCCGTCGTCATAAAAAAGTATTGAAGCTCGCAAAGGGCTATTTCGGTTCCAAACACCGGCTGTTTAAAACGGCCAACGCGCAAGTCATGAAATCCGGCCTGTACGCATACCGCGACCGCCGCCGCAAAAAACGCGACTTCCGCCGCCTGTGGGTGACCCGCATCAACGCGGCTGCCCGTCAAAACGGCCTGAGCTACAACAAATTCATGTACGGCCTGAAGCTGGCCGGCGTGAACGTAAACCGCAAGATCCTGGCCGATCTGGCAGTAAGCGACACGAAAGCCTTCGCCGACCTGGCGACGGCCGCCAAAGCGAAAATCAACGCGTAAGCAAACGCGTGAAGGACGCCCGGGCACTCTGGAAGCAGAGCGCCCGGGCGTTTTTGCGCGCGCGGGTTTATGCAGCGGGAGGAGCGCCCTCCGGCCGGTCCGGGCGCTGGCATTCGCATGCCCGTCCCGCTGCAGCGGGTTTAGGGAAGCGGACGGGCCTGCGGGTCCGCTTCCGCCACGGCAAAATTGTGCAGGAACGAGCGGGAGAAGCGTTCGCCTTTGGCGTTGGTGCCTTCAAAGTCAAAGGAAAGCGTATAGACGCCCGGCTCTTTGGGCGCCGCAAACGGAAGCTTGACGCGGTTTCCTTCCGCTGCCCGTTCGGGAACGGCCGTAAGCGGGGCGGGGGAAGTGAGCGCGCCGCTGCCGGACCGGGTCAGCCTGGGGGCGCGGATAACGCCTTTTACCGGGGCGCCTTCGAAACGGACGGTAAACGCAGCGGCCTCGCCGGGGCGCAGCAGCTTTTTGGCGTCCGCTTCGCCGGCTTCAGGCGCTCCGGCAAGCTGCGCCAGGGCAAAATAGGCGTCCGCTTTGCCGGAAAGCCGCAGCGTCCAGCTTCCGGCCTCCGGCGCCTCGACCCGGAACAGATGCCGGGCCGCGCCGGAGAACACCTCCTCCGGACCGGCGGGAGCCGCATCCGTTTGCGGCTCATATACGAGGCCGGAGGGGGAAACCAGCGTCACGGCGGTTTCCGGCCGGGCGGTCAGAGCGGCCAGGTGCAGGTCCGCGAGTCCGCTTTCCAGAAGGAAGACGGCCTCCGCCGTTCCGTCCACGGGACCGCCGCGCAAAATCCGGCCGCCTTTTTCCGCCGGCAAGCCGAAAGGAGACGATGCGGCTGCGGAGAAGAGGCTGGCAGCCGCTTCGGCTGCTGCCGCGCCGTCCGCATCCGGGTCTTCCTCGCCAGCCGTCATCTTGGCGGAGGCGGCACCGGCGACGGTATGGGCCGACAGCTTGGGGCGGACCAGATCCCAGGTTTCCGAAGCTCTTGCCATCGCGCTGTGGGAAATGTTTTTGGTAAAGCTGACGATCCCATACGGCAGCCCCAGCGCCGAAGCGATCGAAACGGCCCCGTCGTCCTCGCCGGGAAGGATCGCGTGCGCCAGCCAGCCGGCGGTAAAAATACCGTCGTCCCCTTCACCCCCGGACATGTAGGTGATCACAGGGAGCTGGGCGGCCAGGGCGTCAGTTTTCACCCGGAAATCGGCCATATAGGACGTCTGCAGCGAGTAAACGGCGTCGTCCTTTTGCCCGAGCAGAGCCGCCAGCCAGGACGCCCAGGCGCTGTAAGCCAGGTCGGCCGCCTCCGAACCTTTGTTCGGCGTGGAAAGCTGATGGACGACGTTCACGTAAGGCGCGGCTCCGTAGTGCACCAGAGCCGCTTCGGTGTCGATGCCGCCCTTGGAGTGGGCGATGATGTTGATTTTCGCGCCTTCGTAATAATCGGCCGTTTTCTTGATCAGCCCGGCCAGCAGTTTGCCGTTGTCCCACATGTTCCTGCCGGTGCCGTCCGCGTCATGGAGCTGGACGAAAGCGGTGCGGTAGCCGGCGGTGTAGGCGGCTTCGTAATAGCCGTCCGTACCGGTCCAACGCCCGTAGGAAGAATGCAGCCCTTGAACGAACAGCAGCACCGGTTTGTCGGGAGAAGCGTTCGAAGGGACGGCGCCGGTGTACCAATCGCCGGCGCTGCCCGCCGGATTTTCGTCGTGAAGCGCGGGAGGCGGAATGGCGGCGGCGCGGACGGCCGGGGCGGGGGAAACGGAAAGCGAGAGCAAAGCGGCGGCAAGCAGGGCGGAAGGAACACGGGACAAGGACATCGGATAATGCCTCCTTATGGAAAATGATGGATTATTTCTTCCCATTTTACATTATGAAAGAATGATTATCCGAATGTTTGGGCAGTTTATAGCTTTGGTGAAGCCGAAAAGCTTGTTATCAATACGATAAAAAAGATCGATATTTCACCGGCAAGCGGCGTTTTCCGCGTGAGATAAGGATTTTTTCTCCGATTTCGGAATTGTCAAAAAATATTCTTTATCGATTTAAATCATCAAGGTATTGACTCCCCCCTGGAGTCTGCGTATAATCGAGTGTAATCAAAGCCAGAACATGACATCGGCTGTGAAGAGGACGAAGTGATAAAGGCTCTTGTGTACCAGAGAGCGCCGGATTAGCTGAAACCGGGGCCACGAATCCTTTATCGACGAGCTCACCTCGGAGCCGTTTTCCTGAAAAGCAAGGGCGCCTTTGCCTAGTAGGGAAATCCGGAATGGCACACGTTACCGTGCCGCAGTGCCGCATTACGGCCGCACTGCTGAAGGCCCGGCGCTGCGAGGCGCGGGCAAATCTGGGTGGTACCACGGAAGAATAACCCTTTCGTCCCTCGAAAACGGAGAATCCGTTTCAGGGGGAGAAAGGGTTTTTTATTTTTGAAAGGAGGGGTTGGGGTGAGTATTGACTATCCGACCAAAGTGCTGCAGGACGATTTGAAAACCAAGCTGTTGAAGCCCGATGTGATTTCGGGCTCCGAGATCTTGCTTCGCAGCTTGCTTCTGGAGGGCGTGGAGTGCGTCTTCGGATACCCCGGCGGCGCGGTGCTGTACATTTACGACGCGATGCACGGGAACCCCGATTTCAACCATCTCCTGACCCGGCATGAGCAGGGTGCGATTCACGCGGCGGACGGCTACGCCCGTTCCACCGGGAAAGTCGGCGTATGCATCGCCACCTCCGGCCCGGGCGCGACGAACCTGGTGACCGGGATCGCGACGGCCTACATGGACTCGGTGCCGCTGGTGGTCATTACCGGCAACGTCGCCAGCTCGCTGATCGGGACCGACGCGTTTCAGGAGGCGGACATCACCGGCATCACGATGCCGATCACGAAGCACAGCTACCTGGTGCGCAGCATCGAGGAGCTGCCGCGCATCATTCACGAGGCGTTCCACATTGCCGGCACGGGGCGCAAAGGCCCGGTGCTGATCGATATCCCGAAGGACATTTCGGCCGAAAAGACAGTGTTCCGTCCGGTGACGGAAACGAACCTCCGCGGCTACAACCCGACGACGGAGCCCAACAAGCTCCAGGTCGACAAAATGGTCCGGGCCATCAAGCAGGCCGAGCGTCCGGTCATCATCGCCGGCGGCGGCGTAGTGGCTTCCGACGCGGCCGAGGATCTGATCCGCTTCGCGGAGCTGACCCAAATTCCGGTTACCACGACTCTGATGGGGCTGGGCGGCTTCCCGAGCGCGCACCCGCTCTGGATGGGCATGCCGGGGATGCACGGCACCTATACGGCGAACATCGCCATCCAGAACGCCGATCTCCTGATTAACATCGGCGCCCGGTTCGACGACCGCGTGACCGGCAAGCTGAACGGCTTCGCCCCGCTGGCCGAAACGATCGTGCACATCGACATCGACCCGGCCGAGATCGGCAAAAACGTCAAGGTGGACATTCCGGTGGTCGGCAATGTGAAGAACGTGCTCGCTTACGCGAACACCAAGGCGGAGGCCGCCCGCTCCGCCGAATGGATCGGGAAGATCGACGCCATGAAGGAGGAGCACCCGCTCCGCTATAAGGATTCCGACGAGGTGCTGAAGCCCCAGTATGTGGTGGAAATGATCAACGAGACGACAAAGGGCGAGGCGATCATTACCACCGACGTCGGGCAGCACCAGATGTGGGCGGCGCAGTATTACCGGTTTCTGCACCCCCGCTCCCTGATCACCTCCGGCGGCCTTGGCACCATGGGCTTCGGCTTCCCGTCCGCCATCGGCGCCCAGATGGGCAATCCGGACCGGCTCGTGGTGTCGATCAACGGGGACGGCGGCATCCAGATGTGCTCCCAAGAGCTGGCCATCTGTGCAATCAACAACATTCCGGTCAAGATCGTCATCCTGAACAACCAGGTGCTCGGCATGGTCCGGCAGTGGCAGGAAATCATCTACGAGCAGCGTTACAGCCATATCGACCTGGCGGGCAGCCCCGATTTCGTCAAGCTCGCCGAGGCGTACGGCGTCAAAGGACTGCGGGCATCGACCAAGGAAGAAGCGCAGAAAGTATGGCAGGAAGCGCTCGATACGCCGGGCCCGGTACTGATCGACTTCGTCGTGCACAAAGGAGAAAACGTGTATCCGATGGTGGCGCAGGGCAATACGATCGACAAGATGATAATGGGGGATGCGGAATGATCGTCCGGAAGCATACGATTTCCGTGCTGGTGAACAACCAGCCGGGCGTCCTGCAGCGGGTCGCCGGGCTGTTCGGCCGGCGGGGGTATAACATCGACAGCATCACGGTCGGGGAATCCGAGGAAGCCGGTTTGTCCCGGATGATTATTGTTACAACGGGCGACGAATCCACCGTGGAGCAAATCGAGAAGCAGCTCTACAAGCTGGTCGATGTCATTAAGGTCATCGGCCTCAGCAGCAAGCCGAACGTGGAGCGGGAGGTCGCGCTGATCAAGGTCAACGCGGAGCCCGCGGCCCGGCCGGAAATTCTCGGCGTAGTGGAAACCTTCCGGGCCGCCGTCGTGGACATCGGACCGACGGCGATGATCGTTCAGGCGGTCGGAAGCACCGAGAAGGTGGATGCCATCGTCGAGCTGCTGAAGCCGTACGGCATCCGGGAGCTATCGCGTACCGGCGTCACGGCGATGATGCGGAGCGTCCGCTAAAACGCAGAGAGAAATGAATCGGGCGAAAACCCTTGCCCGCAATCCGCCCTTCCAGCAGGGAGCCTGAGCGGATGAGGCCGAGCGTCGGGCGGCCGCCCCAAACCGGGCGGCGGCCGGCAGCGGCGGCTCCGCGCTCGTCTTTTCAGGTCCCTGATTGGAAGGGTACATAATCGAAGGAGGAATAGGAACAATGGCTGTTACCATGTACTATGAGCAAGACGCCGATGCGGGCGTACTGAAGGGCAAAACTGTTGCGGTTATCGGTTATGGAAGCCAGGGACATGCGCAAGCGCAAAACCTGCGCGAGAGCGGGATCAAGGTCATCATCGGCCTTCGTCCGGGCAAATCCTTCGATCAGGCGAAAAACGACGGGTTTGACGTCTACCCGGTAGCCGAAGCCGCCAAGCTGGCGGACGTCGTGCAAATTTTGATGCCGGACGAAACGCAAGCAAAGGTCTTCAAGGACGAAATCGAACCGAACCTGAAAAAAGGCGCGGCGCTGCTGTTCTCCCACGGCTTTAACATTCACTTCGGCCAGATCGTTCCCTCCGCGGATATCGACGTGCTGATGGTCGCACCGAAATCGCCCGGCCACCTGGTGCGCCGCACCTACGTAGAAGGCTTCGGGGTTCCCGGCCTGATCGCCGTTCACCAGGACGCGACCGGACAAGCGCATGCCATCGGCCTGGCATATGCCAAGGGCATCGGCTGCACCCGCGCCGGCGTTATCGAAACTACGTTCAAGGAAGAAACCGAAACCGACCTGTTCGGCGAGCAAGCCGTGCTTTGCGGCGGCGTAACCGCCCTGATCAAAGCGGGCTTCGAAACGCTGGTGGAAGCCGGTTACGCGCCGGAAATGGCTTACTTCGAATGTCTGCATGAAATGAAGCTGATCGTCGACCTGATCTACGAAGGCGGCATGGCCAACATGCGCAATTCGATCTCCAACACGGCCGAGTACGGCGACTATGTCACCGGCCCGCGCCTCGTGACGGAAGAAACCAAGAAAGAAATGAAGCGCGTGCTGTCCGATATTCAACAGGGCAAATTCGCTCGCGACTTCATTCTCGAAAACCAATCCGGCCGCGCCTTCCTGACGGCGACGCGCCGCAACGAGTCGGAGCATGAGATTGAAGTCGTCGGCGCCCGCCTGCGCGAGCTGATGCACTGGATCAAGAAATAAGACATCCGAATGAAAAGGCCGTCCGGTCCGCTGCCGCGGAAACCGGGCGGCCTTTTGCCGTGTATGGAAGCAAAAATCTGCGCCCGGGAGGAAAACGCTTCCTCTTTGCCGAATTTTCAGGAAGATCAGATAAAAGGAGGCAGAAGATGAAAGGAAAAGCATGGGGCGCCGCCTTGACGGCGCTGACCCTGTTATTGTCCGGCGGCGTACTTCCGGCTTCGGCGGCGCAGGCGGCGGGAAAGGTTCCGGAGGCTGCCGTTGACCGCCAGGCGCCGGTTCGCGTTCTGTTCGGCGAAGACATGGTCCCGTTCGACCGGGAGCCGTTTATCGCCGCTGGGCGGGTGTATGTGCCGGCGCGTGCCTTTTTGAGCCTGACGGGGCTTCGCGTACGGTGGGAAGGCACCACGCACACGGTTTTCGCAGAGGCTCTCCCGACGGACAGCTTTGCGTTCCGCATCGGTGAGAAGCAAGCCGTCCACAATGGAGAGACCGTGACGATGGCCGCCGCGCCGCGGCTCGTGAGCGGAACGGCGTATCTTCCGGTCGGTTCGCTGGCGGCTCTTTTCGGCTGGACGGCCGAATGGGATGGAGCTTCCCGCACGGTGCGGCTGGCGCCGGAGCAGCTTCCCGACACGGAACCGGGACCGAGGCGGTCGTTCGTGATGACCCTCCCCTTTCTGGGGCAAACGCCGCAATACGGCTTCACGGAGCGGGACCGGCTTATTCAGAGCGCGCTGGAGAAGAAGCTCGGAGATCCCTTTGAACTTGTGATCCTCGACAAAACGAACTATCAGGAGAAGGTGAATTTGATGCTGGCGTCGGGGGAGCCGGCAGGCTTGATTTACCGCCAGCTCTCGTCTCACGAGGACAGCTTCAATACCGGTCTGTTGTACGACCTTCGCCCTTTGCTGAAAGATTACCCCAACCTCCGTTCCATTCCGTCCGCTATGCTGGAGCAGGCGACGGTGCAGGACAAGCTGCTCGGTATCCCGCTGCCGGATTCGGCAAACGGAGCGGTGTTCCCCGTGCTCCGGAAGGACTGGCTGGAAAAGCTCGGTCTGGTCGAGCCGCGCACCATGGAGGAGCTTTCCCTCGTGTTGGAGACGGTGGTGAACGGGGATCCGGACGGCAATGGCAAACACGATACGCTGGGGCTGGCGGCGGAAAAAACGCAGGTTTGGGGAACCGGGAACTTCCGCTGGGTCTACAACGTCTTTAACGAAAGCGGAGGCAAATACAAGGTGCAGGAAGGACGGCTCATCGACACCGATCTGGAGCCGGGCACCCGGGAAGCCTTGCGATGGCTTAACAATGCCTACCAGAAGGGGCTCCTTGCACTCGATACCGAAGAAGGAGAACCATTTGCATCCGGGAGGGCGGCCGCCTCCGCGCTGCCGCTTTCGGAAGTCGCCGGGCAGGCGGACGCGCTGCGGCAGAAGGAGCCGGATGCCGCGCTCGCTGCGCTCTCCGGGCTTGTCTCTCCGGCCGGTAAACCGGCTGTCCCCGGCGGCGCGCGGGTAAACGCCATCTATTCCTTTACACGCACGATGACCGAAGATCAGGTCCGCTTCGGCCTGAGTCTGCTGGACGAACTCGCTTCCCCGGCGGGACTGGCCGCCTTGGAGCAGGAGACGCAGGGCGCTTCCGGGCCGTCGGTTTTTGAGCAGGTCGCAGGGCCATACGAAGCGGCAGCCCGTTCGAATGAAACCGGTTTGCCGGCGGCAGAGGCGGAAGCCATCCGCAAAGCGGCGGAAGCGGGGGCGGCCGGTGGGCTGACAGACCGGGCTTACGGGCTGCTGAACGCCCGGGAGAACGAAGCTTTGTGGAAGATTGACCAGGAGCTGAACGAGCTGAAGAACCAGGTGATCACCGGGGCGAAGACGATCGCCGACTGGGACCGCAAGGTGGAGGAAGTGAAAGCCGACACGGCTTACATCAAGGGCATGGACGAATTGGGCAAACGCTACCGGATGCGCGTCGCGGCTTTCAAATAAGCGGAAACGAAAAAAAGAAACCGAACGGCCGTCCCCGGGAAACACCGGAGGACGGCCGTTTTCATATGACGGCCATCGCCTTTTCTCTTATAGGTTTCGTCTATGGAGTCGATAGTTTTTATATCTTTGTCAAAGGACTCCCGCTGTGCTAATAATGAAAGCAGACGAGAAACGAGTACAGGGAGTGAATCGGGTGTCGGATGCGAAGAAGATTGCCGTCATCGCCGGGGATGGAATCGGCCCGGAGGTTGTGGCGGAAGCGGAAAAAGTGATACGGAAAACCGAAGACGTATACGGGTTGCGTTTTGAATTTGAGCATGGGTTATTCGGCGGAATCGCCATTGACGAGCGGGGAACGCCGCTGCCGGAAGACACGCTGGAGATGTGCCAAAGGGCGGACGCCGTGCTGCTGGGAGCGGTTGGCGGTCCGAAATGGGACAACAACCCGAAGGAGCTTCGGCCCGAAACCGGTCTCCTCGGCATCCGCAAGGCGCTTGGCCTTTATGCCAATATCCGGCCTGCGCTGGTGTTCGACTGCCTGAAGGACGCCTCGACCTTGAAGCCGGAAGTATTGGAAGGGACCGATCTCATTGTCGTGCGCGAGCTGACCGGCGGCATTTACTTTGGAGACAAGCTGCGCCGGGAAGGGGCGAACGGACAGGAAGCCGTTGACACCTGCGTATACAGCGTGGCGGAAGTGGAGCGCATTGCCCGCCAGGCGTTTGAAATCGCCCGAACCCGCCGCAAAAAGCTGGCTTCCGTCGACAAAGCCAACGTGCTCGAAACGTCCCGCCTCTGGCGCGAGACCGTCATCCGGGTGGCGCAGGATTACCCCGACGTGGAGCTGGAGCATGTGCTCGTCGACAACTGCGCCATGCAGCTGCTGCGGCGTCCGTCGAGCTTTGACGTGATTGTGACGGAGAACATGTTCGGCGACATTTTGAGCGACGAAGCGGCGATGCTGACGGGCTCGATCGGCATGCTGTCGTCCGCGTCCCTTGGAGAAGGCAGCTTTGGCCTGTATGAGCCGGTGCACGGCTCGGCGCCCGACATTGCCGGTCTCGGCGCCGCGAACCCGGTAGCCACCATCCTGTCCGTCGCTCTTATGTTCCGCCTGACGTTCGGCTACCACGAGGCGGCGGAAGCGATTGAGCGCGCCGTCCGCGAAGTGCTTGACGCGGGACACCGCACCGGCGACATCGCGGTCGACAAGAGCAAGGCGATCGGGACGGCCGCCATGGGCGATCTCATTGCGGCGGCCATCCGCTGATGCAAGCTTGACCAGTCTGGCTTTCTCTCGACCCCCGGCTTATGCCGGGGGCTTTTTTATGCACGCCGATCGCGCTGCATTGACTTTCTTTTTGACGGGTGATACCCTTTTTCCAGCAGCGGCTTCATTCGATTCTTGCTTCGGAGCTTCCTGTCGCAAGGCTTTTTTTGTCAGGCAAGCGATCATAAGGAGGAGTGGAAAATGGCAGAACGTCTGGTAGGCAAAAAGGCACCGTTTTTTAAGATGGAAACCGCTCTTGGCAGCGGGGAAGGCTTCGACTCGGCCTCTCTTTCGGATTATGCCGGCAAATGGCTTGTGCTCTTTTTCTATCCGCTTGACTTCACCTTTGTGTGTCCGACCGAAATTACAGCGCTGAGCGATGCGGCGGAGGAGTTCCGGAAGCTGCACGCGGAAATTCTCGGAGTCAGCACGGACAGCGTCCACTCCCATAAAGCGTGGATCAACGCGCCGAAGGAAACCGGAGGCCTGGGCAAAATCAACTTTCCGCTTGCCTCCGATATCACCAAATCGGTCGCCCGCGATTACGGTATTTTGATCGAGGAGGAGGGCATCGCCCTGCGCGGCTTGTTCATCATCGACCCGGAAGGCGAATTGAAGTACGAGGTTGTCAACCACAATGACGTAGGCCGCAGCGTAGAAGAGACCCTCCGCGTTTTGCAGGCTCTGCAAACCGGCGGCCTTTGCCCGGTGAACTGGAAACCGGGACAAAAAACGTTATAATAGAAGCAGAACGTTTTTTCGCAAACACGAACAAACCCTTTCGTCGGCCTGGCAGACGGAAGGGTTTTTATTCGGCGGAGACGGCAAAAAAAGATGAGAAAAAAATAATGGAGGCGTTTCATAATGGAAACCGCGGCTCAGCGCAAATTCAGCGAAGATCACATTTGGGTGCAGCCGGAAGGCACGAAGGTGCGGATCGGGCTTACCGACTATATACAGAAGGAGCTTGGGGAGATCGTGTTTGCCGAGCTTCCCCGCGAAGGGGATGAACTGAATGCCGGAGAACCCTTCGGAAGTGTGGAATCAGTGAAATCCGTATCCGACCTCAGTTCGCCTGTGACAGGCAAAGTGGTCGGCGTCAACCGGGAGGTACGCGAGCTGCCCGGATTGATCAACCGGGACCCGGACGCCGCCTGGCTGGCGGTAGTGGAGCTCGCCGATTCCTCCGAGCTGTCCTCCCTCTGGACGAAGGAGCGCTACGAGCAGACCTATCGGAAAGAGGAGGACGAAGCGTCCGAGGCTTGAGGTTACCCGGAAAGGGAAACCGGCGCGTGTCCGTGCATGCGGGACACGTAGAGAATTTGGCCGAGGTGCTCGGACAAGGCGTAAATGCACGGAGGAAAGCCGGAATCGAAGCCGCCTTCTTCCTCCGGCAGTCCGGCGGGCGATTCCTGCGCAAGCCGTTCCATATAGACGTCCAGACGGTCGAAAGCGGTCTGGATAAGGGCCAGCAAGTCTTCTTTGCGGCTCCAGGCGGCGGAATCGGCGGACGGCAGCCCGGCCGTTTTCCCATCGGCCATTGGGAAACCGTTTTCAATTTTTTCTCCGAGTACGGACGCCAGATAAAGCACCAGCTCGCTGATGCTCGGGCTGTTTACGTTCGGACGCCAGTTGAGCGAGATTTCGTCAAGCGGTTCGATGGCTTCCATCAGGCGGATGCGAATTTCCAGGCAGCGGGCGGACGAAAGCTCCAGATATTGCCGTCGGTTCATGTGATTCCTCCTTTTTCGACAAATTTTTCGCGAATTGGCTTCCGAGAAACGTCCCGCCGGACGTTCCCTTGAAGTCCCCGGTCTTAATATCTATTACTTGGACATGTTCGCTTTTCGTTAAGCATCCCGAATAAAATTTTGCGGAGCCTTTTTCAAAGGGTTCCGATTTGGATAAATTAACAGTAAGCATACGAAGTGGAACTATCCAAGAACGAAATAATAGAATGAGGAGGGGATCTCCAATGAGCTTTTGCTGTGGCGGAAGTATGATCGGAACAAGAGGAACCTTAAAGCATCTGCATACCAATATTCATAACGTGCCGACAATGTTTTGTCCCGTCTGCCATCGGACGGAGGTCCATTATCTGATCCGGAGCGAGTTTGAAATTTTGGCCGAATACGCGACCGGGGACGGAGCCCCCGAGATTAATTTTATGGATTACGTGCAGGGACGCAAAACGGCGGAGCTGTTCGAAAACTGCATCAACCGGGAAAAGGACGATCCGATGGACCTGGTGGACAACCAGATCGACATGTCGCTTGATCTGCTTTCCGTAGCAAAAGAGCTGTCCGACACGGAATGGGAGGACCAGCTCAAAACAAGGCTGAAGGTTCTGAGCGAGCAGCGCGAAGTGATCGGGGAGCGGAGAATTTCCGGCTGATCCGTAAAGCGCCGGCCGCCGCCAGGCTCTCATTCATTCCTCATAAACCTTCCGAATGCCGGCATACGGAGGGTGTCCCAAAAGCAGGTTTCTGGAACAGACCACAAAGCATA
>NZ_JCAPET010000041.1:0-42577 GCF_059735245.1 Gorillibacterium sp. sgz306347 | reverse complement strand
GGCCGCGGGCGGGCCCGGTGGCGCGGCGGCCGCGGGCGGGCCCGGAGGCGCAGCGGCCGCGGGCGGGCTGGAATGCGAATCAACTCCCCGCTCACGGATAGAGGATGCATCATCCGCCGACTTTCGGGACCGTTCCGCGGCCCCCGGACCGCCCGCCGCTTCTTGCCGCCAAGGGTGCTGGTCATTCAGCTCGGCGAAGACGTACCAGGCCCGCTCGCCGTTGAGACCAAGCTTGTCCTCCCAAGCCTGGATTAAAGCGGCGTCCGCTTCGCCTATGATGAGCGCTTCGATCAGCGCGCCGAACCGTTCGCGGCGGCTGCGGTCGCTTTTTTCCCGTTCCGTGCGCAGGGTCCGGCCCAGCTTGCGGAGCGCCTCGCCCATTTCATCCTCGTCCACCGGCTTCAGGATAAAATCCTGAACGCCGTAGCGAACCGCTTTTTGCGCATACCCGAAGTCGTCGTACCCGCTGATGATGATAAACTTGGGGCGGTTGTCCCCCATTTTCTGACAAGCCTCGATCAGTTCCAGTCCGTCCAGCTCCGGCATGCGGATGTCGGTGATCACCAGATCGGGTTTTTCCGCCTTGATCAGCCGCAGCGCGTCCTCACCGTTATCCGCCTCCCCCATCACCTGAAACCCGCAGGCTTCCCAATCCACCAACTTGATAATCCCTTTGCGCGTAAACACCTCGTCGTCGACCACAATGGTGCGGAAAAGACTCATGTCATCTCCCTCCTCGTGCCCTTATCATACAATATTTTGCAGTGGGCGAGCTGACTCGTCTTTCGGAGAAGCCGGACAAGTTGCCGCAAACATTTGACTTACGATGAACCCGGCACATTCTTACGAACATTTGTCATTCGATGAACCCGGCACATTGCTGCAAAAATGCAGGAATGGCTGGCGAAAAAGGCCTCTGCTGGCGGAAATGCTGCGATTGTGCAGCATTCTGGGCAAGGACGAGAAGAAAAGGGGCGACAAAAAGAAAAAATCCTGCATAATCGCAGGATTTGCCCGTAGTTTTGGCCCCTTTAACCGTTGAATCCTGCACATTTGCAGCAATCGCGGGTTCGCTTTGTCCGGTGGGGTTCATTTCCCCGGTTCACTTCCGCAGTCACTGGCGGGAGCCGTGGGCGGACGTTACTCGGAGCGGGCTGCCTCTCCATTTTCCGCCGCTGCGTAAACATTTCCGGTGTATTTCGTAATGGCTTCGTCGTAGTCGGGGTACAGATAACCGAGCCCCTCGGCCACGGCTTTGGAGTATTTTCGGAAAAGGGCGTAGCAAGTGTTCAAGGAGTTCCACAGCTGAGGATAATCGTCCTGCACAAAGGTGGAGCGCAAGGCGTCCCAGTCTTCTTTTGGCAGGTGGCGGTCGATGAACTTGTAGTTTTTCCCCACGCTAAACGTGTAACCCTCGTCCATCCCGATCCGCCAGGCCATCATGCGCAGCAGGTTGGGGCGGGCGATCCCGTGCAGATGGTCCACGGCAAAAAGAAACTCCCGCCGCGCGAGTCCTTTTACCACATAAGTGGACACCAGCCAGAACTCGTTGCAGCAGTCGTCGAACTCTTGGGGCGTGGGCTTGCGAATCCAGTAGTGGCGGTCGGTAGGCACGGGGGGCTTTTTGACCCGCTCGTCCTTGTCCAGCAAAACGGCCGCCAGCCCGTCGCTGCCGGCAAAATACTGCTCCGTCTCCTCGATCGGAATCAGCGTCAGGTCCAGCTTGCGGCCGTCCTCGAAAATCATCAGGTAAGAAAACCAATCTTCCCACTCCGGCGGAAAAAGCTCCATCGCCTCGGGCTTTTGCAGCATAATGCGCTCCCCGAACACCGCAAGCCAGTCGTCCTGCGCTTTGAAGGATTCGAGATCGGTCACGAAATAAGAGATGTCAAAATCCTGGTAGTCGTCGGGCGCGATGGCCGGATTCGTGCGCGAGCCTTCCAGCGTGACTAGCCGGATGCGTGCATCCTTTTCAGCAAAGCTCAGGATCAGGTCTAGCATTTCTTGTTCGCTTCTCATGGCGCGGTTCCTCCTTTGGGGTGGGGAGTGGCTTTTTGGGGCGGAGTTGCAAGAAGCATGCTGGCGGATGTTTCACTCCATTCCAGAACGGGTGTTGACCAACACACAACAGGTGCTTATCACCATCCAACTTAGTTTCAGTCCGTGCTCCTGTGCAGGGGGCAAAAACTTGTTTGACTCCCGCGTCACACAAAACGCAAGAGTTACAATCCACGCACCCGCGAGGGGTGCGACTGGGACGGCGTGGAGTGGGTTCAGCATCATGGTTTGTTTCAATCCACGCACCCGCATGGGGTGCGACGCGGAAATACGTGCAGGTCTGCCTTTTTGCCTTTGTTTCAATCCACGCACCCGCATGGGGTGCGACCTCATTTACATGCCCGCATTGAGAGCATGTAGCGTTTCAATCCACGCACCCGCATGGGGTGCGACCTCATTTACATGCCCGCATTGAGAGCATGTAGCGTTTCAATCCACGCACCCGCGAGGGGTGCGACGGCCGCTTATATTACGTTAGACTCCGCACACCTGCGGTTTCAATCCACGCACCCGCGAGGGGTGCGACCATCCGAATTTATGGCGCGAGGTGTTCCGTGTATTGTTTCAATCCACGCACCCGCGAGGGGTGCGACTACATTCGGATCATTTAGCGCCAGCCCTTCGAGGTTTCAATCCACTCACCCGCGAGGGGTGCGACGACCACAAAACAACGTTCGATTCGCTACCGATTGCGGTTTCAATCCACGCACCCGCGAGGGGTGCGACCGCGTGAACGGTCGCAACGTTCCAATGTTCGAACGGTTTCAATCCACGCACCCGCGAGGGGTGCGACGACAGTTCCCTCGTTACGAGCGTGTGTACCTTGCGCTGTTTCAATCCACGCACCCGCGAGGGGTGCGACCTGGATGTGCAAAAAATACGGCTTCAAAGAGTCTGTTTCAATCCACGCACCCGCGAGGGGTGCGACAACGGAAATGAGCGCGAGCTTATCCTGCGCTACGTCCGGTTTCAATCCACGCACCCGCGAGGGGTGCGACTAGCTGCCTGAAATTCACGCGGGACGATGCCGGCGTTTCAATCCACGCACCCGCGAGGGGTGCGACACTGTCCAGGCTGCCATAAGGTGCTTTGGGAGCTGGTTTCAATCCACGCACCCGCGAGGGGTGCGACCGTTGTGGATTTTGCGTGTTTCCCCAGATGATAAGTTTCAATCCACGCACCCGCGAGGGGTGCGACACAGCACTTCAATGTTTGTGAATCCCCAATCGAGTTTCAATCCACGCACCCGCGAGGGGTGCGACGGATAAGACCATTGATACAAAGCGCGAATGGCTGGTTTCAATCCACGCACCCGCGAGGGGTGCGACTGTCTCGCCGCTCGCGTGGATGAGTAGTCAACCTGTTTCAATCCACGCACCCGCGAGGGGTGCGACCGACCCTCCACCCGTCTTTTGCTCTTAAAAGTGCAAGGTTTCAATCCACGCACCCGCGAGGGGTGCGACGTGAGCGTGGCCTTATCCTCTGCTCCCTCGTGGAAGGTTTCAATCCACGCACCCGCGAGGGGTGCGACCGGGAAATCGCCGGACTGCAGAGTCTCGATCCGGTTTCAATCCACGCACCCGCGAGGGGTGCGACAACGTAACACAGCACGCAGTTGACCGCGCTGTTGTTTCAATCCACGCACCCGCGAGGGGTGCGACCGGCCAGCTCTTGAGTCACTTTAAATTCCTCTGCAAGTTTCAATCCACGCACCCGCGAGGGGTGCGACGGCTGTTGTCCAAAAAAAGAAAACGTATCGAATCGTTTCAATCCACGCACCCGCGAGGGGTGCGACTGAAAGGGATATGAGGTTGTCTGGAAAATGCGCTGTTTCAATCCACGCACCCGCGAGGGGTGCGACCCTTGCCATTACACGATCACCACCCCCATAAACTGTTTCAATCCACGCACCCGCGAGGGGTGCGACGGGGAATTGGCGGACTCGATGAGGTGCTGCCATCCGTTTCAATCCACGCACCCGCGAGGGGTGCGACCTACCGTACGTATTCCCGCTGGCAATACCAGCAATGTTTCAATCCACGCACCCGCGAGGGGTGCGACGAGCTTCCGCCCATTTGGGAGCTGCACCGTGAAGTTTCAATCCACGCACCCGCGAGGGGTGCGACGGAAGAGCTGAATGAATCGTTGCTTAATCGCGGTGTTTCAATCCACGCACCCGCGAGGGGTGCGACTTTGGCAGCTTCGTCATGCACTCCATTACAACCTGTTTCAATCCACGCACCCGCGAGGGGTGCGACCTGGATCGTCTTTAAATCCGCTCCACTTTCCCGGAGTTTCAATCCACGCACCCGCGAGGGGTGCGACGTCACAGTGGATTACAACCACGACAAGACATGAGGTTTCAATCCACGCACCCGCGAGGGGTGCGACGCTAGCGCCTCCTTTGCGTTAACCTCCCGATTAGTTTCAATCCACGCACCCGCGAGGGGTGCGACGTTCAATAGCGTAACAGTCATTAATAACGATGCCGGTTTCAATCCACGCACCCGCGAGGGGTGCGACGAAGGAAGGCGTATAGCCAAAACCTATATGGCTGTTTCAATCCACGCACCCGCGAGGGGTGCGACAACTGGTCAATGACCGCTTGCTCCTCTATCATGGTGTTTCAATCCACGCACCCGCGAGGGGTGCGACGCGTCCGGTCGAGGCGGCCAACACCCTGCCACCGTGGTTTCAATCCACGCACCCGCGAGGGGTGCGACTTCGAGGCTTCGAAAAACCTCATGGAATTGGCTGTTTCAATCCACGCACCCGCGAGGGGTGCGACACGAGCTTGCGAAATATGATCCTCTGGCCGAGAGAGTTTCAATCCACGCACCCGCGAGGGGTGCGACTTTCCCCGGGAGGTTGCTCCGGGCATGTGGGACCCGGTTTCAATCCACGCACCCGCGAGGGGTGCGACCATGGACGGAGCCATCCCGAAAGCGATCTGGGTTGTTTCAATCCACGCACCCGCGAGGGGTGCGACACGAAAAAGGAGAAAATACCCATGGAATTTGAATTGTTTCAATCCACGCACCCGCGAGGGGTGCGACCATGACGAAGGAGGAGTCAAATATGGAAGCAACGGTTTCAATCCACGCACCCGCGAGGGGTGCGACCCCAGCTCGCCTTTCCGATATTCGTATCCACGATGTTTCAATCCACGCACCCGCGAGGGGTGCGACAAATTAAAGGAGTTGAGGTAACGCAGTACGTGGGGTTTCAATCCACGCACCCGCGAGGGGTGCGACCGCCATGCACGACCGGACAACGGGGGCAATTACCGTTTCAATCCACGCACCCGCGAGGGGTGCGACATCGATTCGCTGTCCGACGCGATCACGTCTGCCGTGTTTCAATCCACGCACCCGCGAGGGGTGCGACCCCGAATATCTCCAAAAGGTAAAGGTATCTTAAGTTTCAATCCACGCACCCGCGAGGGGTGCGACACTGCAAGCGCCCGGGCATCGTCATGGATAAAAATCGTTTCAATCCACGCACCCGCGAGGGGTGCGACGGGCAGCAAAGGGGCTGCCTACCTAACGACTAATGTTTCAATCCACGCACCCGCGAGGGGTGCGACAGCGGAAAATTGCCGAATTCATCTTATACCAAGATAAATTCAACTGGTTTTCCAATCTCTATAAAAACAAAAAAGCATCGCTTTTTCCTTGACATTTTCTAATTTAACGAAAAAACTTCCGATATCGACAAAATCTGAGGTGCGAAGGAACCGGGAATTTCATGGGAGCTTCCCATTCGCACCACTGATCTGCCAAGTTGCATGTAGCATTTTTTAATTGTTATTCGGAAAATGCTCTTCTTTTAGTGCATGGAACGCAAAGAACGAATCTCCTCGGCGGATAATCCAGTCGCTTTTACGATGGTTTCCACGTCAACACCAAGTTCCAGTAACTTGACAGCCGTTTCAGCTTTTTCTTCCGCTTTCCCTTCGGCCTTCCCTTTCTCTAGTCCAGTTGCCAATGCGCTTTCAATCCGGGACTTTTCGTCACTGAGCGCTTTCATCCGGGCATCGTATGCCATTCGTGCCGCCGCATCCTGGCTTAAAAACTCCAGTGTGTCCATCGCTTTTTTCAGCATCGGCTCCTTCATCGTCAGCACCTCCCAGTTTGTTCGATCCGCACCTTTCAAAAAAAGCAGCCAGTTGACCAGTCCGCCCTCCTCCAACGGTACCGCTTGCCGGTCCAGTTTTGGCAACTCCATGATGTGAATTTCGATATCATCCAGCAACGCAATTCCGCTTTGGTCCTCCCGTAAGTGGAATACGCTATGATACCGGTCATTTGGCAAACAGCTATAATTCAGTATATTGATTGTCACACATTTTTGGAGTGTATTATAATTCCCGCCTTTGGGAATCTGGTGATAGTACATTTCCGACCAGTAAAACAGGGTGCGTTTTTCCATATGGTACGGGTTGAACAACTGCATCTCGATGTTCAGCAATTCCCCTTTGGCTGTACGCGCCTTGATGTCCATGATGGATACTTTGTCGTCCGGGCTGTCCGGTTCCGTGTACGGATTCAAAAGAACAATCTCGGTCAATGCCGGTTCCCCTGCCGCCCGAAACGTGCTGTTCAGAAACGCAAGCAGGACATCCCTGTTGTGTTCGCTGCCAAAAATGCGTTTGAAAATGATATCCACCCTCGGATCAAGCAAGTCCTGCACGGATAGCCCCCCTTTTGTTACCAGTATACCACGCTAACGTTGCTCCACAAATCCGCTTTTTCCTACTGTTGCGCTGCGCACTTCTCGACACGATTCGATTTTTACCTATGGTAGGGTGCGACAAACTCCCGTCAGACATATTATTCAGCCCCTAAAGCGTTCCAATCCATACCGCTACGCGGGGTGCAACCGAATTGTTGGATCTCCGACACGAATTATTTCACGGCTTCAATTCGAGCTCCCGCGCGGGGAGCGACCGGAAATCAGCAATTATCAAATCGAGCTGTACACGTTTCAATCCACGCCCCGCACGGGGAGCGACAGGACAAGTAGGAACTAGCCGTCGATACCGACACGTTTCAATCCACGCCCCCGCACGGGGAGCGACCCCTCGGTGCTCCGCTTGGAAATAGGCTTACCACAGTTTCAATCCACGCCCCCGCACGGGGAGCGACAGCAGGTGCGAACCCCCCTTATCCAGCAAGGGTTTTTCGCACTGTTTCCGCGAACCTCCTTTTTCACCCTCTCGTGAGTGGTTCACCATAACCCGAAAAACGCCTCCCGCCCAATGCTGGCGCGGGGCGCGAACCTCCCGGGGGTTTTGTGGGCGCTTGGGGTTCGCGGAGCGCAAAGTGTGCCTATCCCTTTTTGCCGCCAAAAGCACCAACATTAGCTACTTTTCCCCTTCTACTTCTCCAAACGCCCGCGTTCTCCTCCTCCAATGCCGCTCCAATCCTCGCAAAATGGTATACTACCCTCATCCGATAACCGGAAAGGAGCCGCCCATCATGCCCAAACCGCATGTACTCGATCAGCACCCGGAAAGCGATTTTCCCCGCAGCCTCGGCCAGCCCGCGCTGCGCGCCTTGTTTAACGCCGGCTTCGAGCGGCTGGAACACCTGGCCGGCCACTCCGAAGCCGAGCTCCTGGCCCTCCACGGAATGGGGCCGAAAGCCATCCCCATTCTTCGCGAAGCGCTCGCCGCGCGTGGGCTCTCTTTTGCCGACTGACGCTTCCGGGTGCCGCCGGTACTCCCTTAAAGAAGGGCAAGCACACGCCAGCCCCTCCCGCCGGGAGGAAAAAACGCTTTTCCCCATTCTCTCCCCTCTCTTGCCAGAAAGCCTTTTGCTATACTGAACCTGACGAATGCTGGGACATAGCCAACTCCCTTCCCTTGAATGCACGGTTGAGGTTGGACCCATTTGCGCCCGGCTGGCTTGGCAACTCCTGTGCGACTTCTTTCCGCCAAACAATATCAGTCATATAACCTTTTTAAGGAGACAACCATGAACCCCATTTTCACAGACCGATTAACCATTCGAAGGTTCGAGCAAAGGGATTGGCGGGATCTGCATGAATACTTGTCGGATCAAGAAGTGGTGAAATTCGAGCCCTATGATGTCTTCTCGGAAAATCAGGCGAAAGAAGAAGCATTGGCAAGATCGAAAAACGACTCGTTTTATGCCATATGCTTACCCAGTAACGACAAGGTTATCGGAAACCTGTACCTGGGAAAAGGCGACTTTGACACATGGGAATTGGGATATGTATTTAACAGGAGCTACCAAGGCCAAGGTTATGTCACCGAGAGCGCAAAGGCATTGCTGGACTATGCGTTCGCGCACCTGGGAGCAAGACGAGTGATCGCCATGTGCAGCCCAAAGAATGAGCGTTCCTGGAAGCTGCTCGAACGGTTGCGGATGAGGCGCGAGGGGCTGCTGCTGCAAAACGTCTATTTTAAAACGGATCGCAAAGGAGCGCCCATTTGGCTTGATACTTACGAATACGCCATTTTGAAAGCGGAATGGTATGGGTTGAACAGGTGAGCTCGCTCCAAAGGACGTCCAAAAGGCCAAGCAAAAAATCCAAAGGCGCAACCCGCCGTGAAGTGTCATCCACGCGAAGGCTGCGCCTTTTTTTAATTCGTACTACCCTTCCGTAACCCATTCCCCATCCTGCGGAATCACAACCCGGCCGCCAAGCCCCGCCTGCTCCACCTTTTCGCGCAGGGCCTCCCGCGTCGTATAACAGTGATTGATCGCCTCCAGGTGAACCGCCACCACTTTGACCCCGGGCGCATACTCGCACAGCGAAAGAACGTCCGCCTCCTTCATGATAATCGGCCCGCCCTGCACAAACTCCGCGCCGCCCGCGTTCACGACCGCCACCTCGGGGTTATGCCGGTCCAGCGCCGCCCGGACCTCGTCGCACCAAATGGTATCCCCGGCGACATAAAGCACCGGCTCCCCCTCCGCGCGGAAAACAAAGCCCGATACCCGGCCCATCAGCTCCCCGATCTGCCCGGTCCCATGCTGCCCCTCCGTCCGGTGGATGGTTACGCCGCGGAACTCGGCCGTCTCTTCCACCGCTTGCACCTTTTCGAACCCGTACGGCTCCGCGATGCGCTCCGCTTCCCCCGGCTGGCAAAACACCGGAACCGACCTCGGCAAAAAAGCCGCCGCCGCCTCATCCCAATGATCCGGATGCAGATGCGTCAACAGCACGGCGTCCGGGACCGGCAGCTCCTCCAGCGGAAAAGGCAGCCCGACCAGCGGATTACGCCGTTCATTTGCCGTGTTGGGAACGGGCGGGTTGGCCTCTTTTTCGCTAAACATGGGGTCGATCAAAAACCGGCTTCCCCCGTATTCCAGCCAAAGCGTCGCGTTGCGGATCAATCGGATTTTCATGGTTCGGCACCTCGTCTCTTTGCAATTTGGTTTCTGCCTTTTATTATAGAGAGAGTGCAGGCGAGCATACATAACCTGCTGAAAGGAAATCCCGGTGTTTCTTTTCACCCTGAAAGGAGTGCGCCTCAAAATGGCTCCCATTGCCGTGGACGAAACGGATCGGCGGATCCTGCAACACCTGATTGAAGACGCATCGCGCTCCTACAAAGAGATCGGTCAGCTCGTGCACCTGACCGGTCAGGCGGTCGGCGCCCGGGTCAAACGGCTGGAGGAGCTGGGCATCATCGAAGGCCACACGGTGCGCTGGAACCCGGAAAAGCTCGGGCTTGCGGTGCATGCGTTTGTCGTCGTATTTTTGCGGACGCCCGAGGCCATGACCCACTTCCGCAAGTTCGCCGAGGAAAACGAATCGGTCACCGAAGTCCACCGGGTCAGCGGCGAAGGCTGCTACTGGATGCGGGTGCGCACGACGGATTCCGCCGAGCTGAACGCCCTGCTCGACCGGCTCACGGCATTTGCCAGCTACAAGCTGAGCCTGTCGATTGATCAGGTGAAGTAGCCGGTGATCGGCATAATGGACAAAACAAAAACGATCCTTTTTCGGATGAAAAAGAGATCGTTTTTTTCTGCTGGGGCAGCTGCTTCTAGATGCCGTCCTCCAGATCAAACCAATGCCGGGTCAGCCACAGCAGCTCCTCGGCAAAGCGTTTGATCTTGGGCATCGCCTCTATTGCACTAGTTGTTAAAGTCACGATAGTACTCAATATCCTTCGGGCGTTTCGTTCCATTTACATAAGTGTTTCCTGCGTCTCTTCTCGCCTCTCCTTGGTAATACCCTCCAACGTAATAGTCATAAATAGCTATTTCTTTTACAACCGTATTATATTGATCATAATTAATAGCACCATAGTAATCACGAGTAGTATAATTCCCATCCGGACCAGAATAAAGGGTAGATGTACTCCACGTACGACTAAAAGAACCCTCAATGTTGCCTGTAAGTTCGAGTTTTATTACGCTCATAATTCCCCCTTTATAGGTGCCGCCAATTTGTACCGAACCACTCACTTGTTTTGTACCGCTTATTGTTTTGGTAACCCCTTTGGGGACACTAAGCAAAAAAATATCTTTCTCTCTTGGTCCAACGTTATAACCGGTGATTTGATTCGATATAACCTGATACTCACTATACTTGTATATATAACTTTCGCCTGCTAGGGGTATGATTTTATTGTTTTGTACTCGCTCAGGATCTACGTCGATTACTTTTGCACCCGTTAATATCTGAGGCACAAATGTATTCACTAAGGTTATTTCATCATCTTTAGGTATAACATGCTCAGATTCTGCAAATGCACCGTTAGGAATAATTAATCCTAACAACAAAGAAAATACTACGAACTTACTTACTATTCTCATTTTATTTATCCTCCATATTTTAGTAATCCAGAGCTACATAGTTAGTCACTGCACTCAAGTTCAAAAATTCACAAGAACAGAGACACCCACCATCCTCTCCTTCCGTATAATAGTTAAAGAAAACCAACTACAAAATCACCGACATAAAGCAGTTATATTATACCATAACTATACACATAATTACTTTATATGTAAATAATTATATTTTACTGGTTTATAGTGTATACTAGATCATGTTTGTTAACAAATTCCATTAGGAGGATGAAATGAATAAATCAAATTTATTTTTGGCCTTATCTTGTCTCATGATTGGACTGTCTCTCATTGTCGCTTCCCTTATCTTGAGGGGAGATGGGAATGTTCAGTCAACAAAACCAGAAGCAAGTTATCCCCCTTATGTGGAGCGTTCCGTTATGACATTGGAGGATTTGGCTGATTATCTTCACGTCGATACAAAAGTCATTAAGGACCAATTAGCATACGACGGGGAAATCGAACGACAAATTCATTCTACGATTCATGATAAATACTCCCTGATCCCCTATGCCAAACTGTCAGATGGCACCATTCTATTCTTCCGAGAAGAAATCAACGAATGGCTGAAGTACAAATCTTCAAACCGAGCAGTTGATTAACCCGCAACCTTCACCATAAAGCGGGTCAGCAGGTAGGGCTGCTACTGGATGCGGGTGCGCACGACGGATTCCGCCGAGCTGAACGCCCTGCTCGACCGGCTCACGGCATTTGCCAGCTACAAGCTGAGCCTGTCGATTGATCAGGTGAAGTAGCCGGTGATCGGCATAATGGACAAAACAAAAACGATCCTTTTTCGGATGAAAAAGAGATCGTTTTTTTCTGCTGGGGCAGCTGCTTCTAGATGTCGTCCTCCAGATCAAACCAATGCCGGGTCAGCCACAGCAGCTCCTCGGCAAAGCGTTTGATCTTGGGCACCGCCTCCCCCGAAAAAACATCCGCCCGTATCCACCAGTTCACCTCTACGCACCAAGTGAGCCGCAAAGCGCGGATCAGGTCTTGCCGGGTAAGCGAAAGATGCTGCCGGTATCCTTTTAAAAACGCCTCCGCCCGAGCACGATGCAAACGCCCCTCCACAAAAGCAAACGACATCAGCGCCCGCCCCACATCCTGGTACTGGTACGAGCGACGGTTGCGGTCAAAATCCAGAAGAGCCGTAACCCCATCCGAATCAAAAAGAAGATTGTCCGCCGAAAAATCACAATGCGTGATCCCGACCGGCACCCCCTCGAAGCTATCCTCCGTTAATGTGCGAATGATCTTCTCCTGAGCCTCCACCGCTTCTACAAAAAGCCGATTGCCGCTGTTCCTCGCTTCTTCTTGGCGTTTTTGCCGCTGGCTTTTCAGCAAATCCAAAGCCCCTTCAAATTCAAAAGGAACCGTACGATAAGACGGAGACTGCCAATGCCGATGCAGTGCGGCGCATTGCTCGCCCAGGCTGTGCATTTGCGCTTCCGTGATCGAATCCGGAGACTCCTCCCACCCTTCGGAAAAAGCCATCACCATATAAAAGTCGCCCTCCGGCGTATGCTGAACGACAGTCCCGTTGGCTGAAAAATACAGTGGCGCCTTGATCTCGGCCGGAAGGTTCAGGCTCCGCTGCATGGCTTTCTCGATGCCCGCCAGCTTCGCGGCGGTAAACCGCTCGGTGCTGAACTGCTTGAGCAAAACGGGACCATAGCGGGTGTCCGCCCTCCATTTTTGATTCAGCCAGCCGCCTTGGACGGGCGTGATGTTGGTAAAGGCGGTCTGGAAGGTTTTTTCGGCGTGGGCCAGGATGGATGCGAGTAGATGGGGCATTGGTTGGCTCCTTGGTTTTGAATGGTGGGGACCGTAAATACAAGTCTATGGGCCCCCTGAGTGGGGGCATGTTGCAAAATACATTCCTAAATGGATCTTCGCAGCGAAGTTTCACTCCACACACCCGCGAGGGGTGCGACGCTGTCTCTGGAAGAATCCAAGTCCGTAGCTACCAGTTTCAATCCACGCACCCGCGAGGGGTGCGACACACCAAACGGTGTCTTGAAGATTTGCGTATAGTTGTTTCAATCCACGCACCCGCGAGGGGTGCGACATAGCGGCCATCCAGCATCCCGAGATTGCGAGGGAGTTTCAATCCACGCACCCGCGAGGGGTGCGACCGCATTCTTCGCCGGCATCGTGAAATTTCTGAAAAGTTTCAATCCACGCACCCGCGAGGGGTGCGACGGTGAACCTTAATGCAAGCTGGAGTCACCATAGAGGTTTCAATCCACGCACCCGCGAGGGGTGCGACCAGAACACCGCACTTCCGGAGCTGTTTCGTAACCGTGTTTCAATCCACGCACCCGCGAGGGGTGCGACGAGGAAATACAAAACCAACTGTCCATTCAAGCTAGCTGTTTCAATCCACGCACCCGCGAGGGGTGCGACAAAGCGCTGGAATCGCTCGGCGCACTGGTACCAGCAGTTTCAATCCACGCACCCGCGAGGGGTGCGACCATGCGATCCCTCCGGTTGGATATGATGTAAAGCACCGTTTCAATCCACGCACCCGCGAGGGGTGCGACGGTAAAAGCGGACGACATCCTCTCTCACGTCGAGTTTCAATCCACGCACCCGCGAGGGGTGCGACGGTCGTCGCGCTGATTGCCGTGATCGTCATAAGGAGGTTTCAATCCACGCACCCGCGAGGGGTGCGACTGCGCCCATATGTGCGGCACACGGGCAACAAAACTGTTTCAATCCACGCACCCGCGAGGGGTGCGACCATCCTTCCATTCTCCGGGTGGTTCCTCAAAGAGCGTTTCAATCCACGCACCCGCGAGGGGTGCGACAGGGAAAGCGGCCAAGCATTTTGTTCCCCGGAACGGTTTCAATCCACGCACCCGCGAGGGGTGCGACACCCAACCGATGGGGTTAGTTAAGGTGTGTTTATGTTTCAATCCACGCACCCGCGAGGGGTGCGACCCTCAAAATCCCCCAGGTCTTTGTTCGCCGTAATGTTTCAATCCACGCACCCGCGAGGGGTGCGACCTGGATGCAACGGAGGCGAGATTCCGGTCAATCGTTTCAATCCACGCACCCGCGAGGGGTGCGACGGACGAGGTATAAGCGCTTCGATTACTCTTACAAAGTTTCAATCCACGCACCCGCGAGGGGTGCGACCTGTTTGGGGTAACCGGGTCTACGGCCCGTGCTATCGTTTCAATCCACGCACCCGCGAGGGGTGCGACGTTCAGACGTTTCGTCGTCGCTATCATCGTCGGATGTTTCAATCCACGCACCCGCGAGGGGTGCGACGCAGAACTTCGTGAAACGGTCAAAGGGCTTAATGACAGTTTCAATCCACGCACCCGCGAGGGGTGCGACGATAGACTGGATGATTTTAACCGTTGCGTCACCACGGTTTCAATCCACGCACCCGCGAGGGGTGCGACGGGGCTAAGGAAGTCATTTGTTCCTGTTGCGTCAGTTTCAATCCACGCACCCGCGAGGGGTGCGACGAGGAAGCTGGATGTTGTTAACCAACTATTGGCTGTTTCAATCCACGCACCCGCGAGGGGTGCGACCATGGACGGCGTGAGCCGTACTACTATTCTTGGAGTGTTTCAATCCACGCACCCGCGAGGGGTGCGACTTGACCACGATAACGATTTTACGTTAGAGCTTGCTGTTTCAATCCACGCACCCGCGAGGGGTGCGACCCGGACGCGATTGGTCATCCGGGTTTTGTTGAGACGGTTTCAATCCACGCACCCGCGAGGGGTGCGACGATGATAGGGAAAAAGTCGATATCGATGAAGAAGTTTCAATCCACGCACCCGCGAGGGGTGCGACAGTAGCAGTCAGGGAGAGGAACGTATCGCCGTGCTGTTTCAATCCACGCACCCGCGAGGGGTGCGACACACCGGACAAAAGTTTATCTTCACTCCATACAGGGTTTCAATCCACGCACCCGCGAGGGGTGCGACTGATTTTATCGCAACGTTTGTCGCCGCAAAAATGTTTCAATCCACGCACCCGCGAGGGGTGCGACGAATAAATTCGAGGATCGCCAGGAACAAAAACGGTTTCAATCCACGCACCCGCGAGGGGTGCGACGTCTACTGGTGGCGCGGCCTGCAGATGACCCTGACGGAGTTTCAATCCACGCACCCGCGAGGGGTGCGACATGCTCGGTTTCGACTCCGTCTCCCTCAGCCTCGGGACGTTTCAATCCACGCACCCGCGAGGGGTGCGACCCTTTTCTGTGGCTCACAAGTACATACTGTAGGCGGTTTCAATCCACGCACCCGCGAGGGGTGCGACGCGCACCCGGTTGGTCATACGGGTTTTGTTTAGGCGTTTCAATCCACGCACCCGCGAGGGGTGCGACGACGAGGAAGGACCGCACAGCCCAGCAAATGAACCGGTTTCAATCCACGCACCCGCGAGGGGTGCGACAGCGGAAAATCGCCCAATTCATCTTATACCAAGATAAATTCAACTCGTCTTCCAATCTCTATGATAACAAAAAAGCATAGCATTTTCCTTGACATTTTCCACTTGAACGAAAAAACTTCCGATATCGACAAAATCTGAGGTGCGAAGGAACCGGGAATTTCATGGGAGCTTCCCATTCGCACCACTGATCTGCCAAGTTGCATGCAGCATTTTTAATTGTCACTTGGAAGATGCTCTTTTTTAATGTATGGAGCGCAAAGAACGAATCTCCACTTCGGATAACCCAGTTCCTTTTTACAATAGTTTCTACGAGCAAGTCCCGTACTGAAATGCCCATTTGTTACCAGTGTACCACGCTAACCTTATTCCACAAATTCGCTAATCGCTACCGTTCGCACTTTCTTGGCCCGATTCAGTTGCACCCATATAGGTTGGGACAACTTCCATCAAGCATATTAACCCCCTAAAGCGTTTCAATCCATGCAACCACGCTGGGTGCGACGCTTGAACCGGTGTTTTATGAGGAAGCCACGCAAGTTTCAATTCACACACTCACACGGAGTGCGACGTAGCAGACGCATTAACGGACTTCTATGGCCTTGGTTTGTTTCAATCCACGCACCCACACGGGTGCGACGCGGACAAAGCACTTGTAAAGTGGATTACCAAGTGTTTCAATCCACGCACCCCACACGGGGTGCGACATTACAAACACAAGTGGCGCGGTAATATGCCATGTTGTTTCAATCCACGCACCCCACACGGGGTGCGACTTTAGCCGACACCTATGCACGCTGTATGGCGTGTTTGTTTCAATCCACGCACCCCATACGGGGTGCGACCATTCCTTTCCGATCAAGGAATTCGATCGGAACTTCTTGTTTCAATCCACGCACCTCATACGGGGTGCGACCGAGTTGATTGAAAAAGGGGTGCGCGCCTATCTGTTTCAATCCACGCACCCCACACGGGGTGCGACCTGCCTTTTACGCTTTTTTTACATATTGTGTATTGGTTTCAATCCACGCACCCCACACGGGGTGCGACAAGCGCCGGACATCCTCACACTGAAAGAGCAAGTTGTTTCAATCCACGCACCCCACACGGGGTGCGACAACGCTCTCTGAAGTATTCCAGCGTTTTTCGGAAGTGTTTCAATCCACGCACCCCACACGGGGTGCGACTTTCAAAGGGATGTACTCGATGCGCTCTTTGGAGGTTTCAACCCACGCACCCCGTGTGGGGTGCGACAACGTCTCTCGGTCATTTGGTCGCCGTGGTGGCAGTTTCAATCCACGCACCCCGTGTGGGGTGCGACCTTCCGGGACTTCATAGCCCGTCGCCCATTTAATAAGTTTCAATCCACGCACCCCGTGTGGGGTGCGACGTCGGACGGCACCGTCAGCCAGCTCACTGACTTGTTTCAATCCACGCACCCCGTGTGGGGTGCGACTGATGCTGTTGAATTTATCCGTTATTCCCTGAATGTTTCAATCCACGCACCCCGTGTGGGGTGCGACGAGTTACCAGGAATGGGTCAATGTCGGCATGGCGCTGTTTCAATCCACGCACCCCGTGTGGGGTGCGACTAGCCTCTTGTACGCTAACATTTGCTAACAGCCGGGTTTCAATCCACGCACCCCGTGTGGGGTGCGACGCTGCGCAAAAACAACAACATGGCCGGGATCAAGGTGTTTCAATCCACGCACCCCACACGGGGTGCGACTACGTGATACAAACAACATTCTTTCCGCAAAAATGTTTCAATCCACGCACCCCACACGGGGTGCGACCGCTTTGGTCGATAAGACCATGGCGACATTGGCAGTTTCAATCCACGCACCCCACACGGGGTGCGACGTTATCCGGGTTGTTGTAGTCCTTCGACCAATTGTTTCAATCCACGCACCCCACACGGGGTGCGACCGGGTTCTCGTTGTCATCGACAATCGTTACCGTTGTTTCAATCCACGCACCCCACACGGGGTGCGACCTTTTACCCTTTTTATGTATGTGTTGTACTGGAAAGTTTCAATCCACGCACCCCACACGGGGTGCGACTTATTCCGTGCGCAAGAGAAAAGGGGCGATAACAGTTTCAATCCACGCACCCCACACGGGGTGCGACCTGGTTCTCAACGGTTACGCCGATCCAGACGTTCGGTTTCAATCCACGCACCCCGTGTGGGGTGCGACGGCGCATCAGCCTTTGGCAGCACCAAGCGAGTAAGTTTCAATCCACGCACCCCGTGTGGGGTGCGACAAAAGGGGCCGTGCAGGGATATGTTGAGCGGGCAGTTTCAATCCACGCACCCCGTGTGGGGTGCGACGTGCGAACCGTACTAACTATACAGGAGTGAATGCTATGGTTTCAATCCACGCACCCCGTGTGGGGTGCGACGGCGGGCTTACGCGAGGAGGACCAAAATGATAGGTTTCAATCCACGCACCCCGTGTGGGGTGCGACCTTAACCGGGCGCTGGCGAAGTTGATGGGATGGATTGTTTCAATCCACGCACCCCGTGTGGGGTGCGACGGATGATCAACCAATCTCTGATGCGTGGCGGTCCGTTTCAATCCACGCACCCCGTGTGGGGTGCGACCGCTGCCCGACGGGGATTATTCAGTCCAGGTAAGTTTCAATCCACGCACCCCGTGTGGGGTGCGACATATTGTGACGATTTACAATGAGCGGCGAAGTGAGGTTTCAATCCACGCACCCCGTGTGGGGTGCGACCACGACACCCCCACCCCCTACCCACGGCATGAGGGTTTCAATCCACGCACCCCGTGTGGGGTGCGACCAGATAACATAAACTTATTTTATTGCGGTAAATGTGTTTCAATCCACGCACCCCGTGTGGGGTGCGACGCTCATTGGGAGTCGAAGTAACTGCCGGTACCGTTGTTTCAATCCACGCACCCCGTGTGGGGTGCGACGATGATGCGACCGTTTGGGTTACGGAGATAGTCGCGGTTTCAATCCACGCCCCCCGTGTGGGGTGCGACATGCAGCAGCAGCAGCAGTCTAGTGCTGCCCAGATGTTTCAATCCACGCACCCCGTGTGGGGTGCGACATGCAGCAGCAGCAGCAGTCTAGTGCTGCCCAGATGTTTCAATCCACGCACCCCGTGTGGGGTGCGACGAAAAAGAGCATTCGCGGGCTTGCATGGGCAATGGTGTTTCAATCCACGCACCCCGTGTGGGGTGCGACGCATCCGGCGGTTCCCGAAGCTGCAGGGAAATGGTTTCAATCCACGCACCCCGTGTGGGGTGCGACCAGAAACGAACCGGATCGGCTGCAAAAAGCTTGCGTTTCAATCCACGCACCCCGTGTGGGGTGCGACCGTTTCGGTGGAAGCGACCGCGCAGGATATTCGTGTTTCAATCCACGCACCCCGTGTGGGGTGCGACAGCGGAAAAGGGCCGAATCCATCTTGCCAAGAGATGAATTCGACGCCCTTCCCCTATTTATGATAACAAAAAGTATGATATCTTCCTTGGCTTTTTTCACAATAACGAAAAATTCGCCAATTTCGACAAAATCTGAGGTGCGAAGGAACCGGGAATTTCATGGGAGCTTCCCATTCGCACCAGACTTTCACAAGATAAGCGGCCCCTCCATATTATAGGGGCTTTTGGCGCCCACATGCTCTACTTTCGTTTTGTACTTGTCTCCGAGGTTGTAAAAACGCAGGCTGTCGGTTTCGGGATCAATCAGTTCCTCCAGTTCAAATCGCAGCCGCCGATACTGCGTAGAATCGAGGATGCATTCAAACACGGAGTTTTGAACCCGCTGTCCATAATCCAGGCATTTTTTCGCAACCTGGCTTAACCGTCTTCTTCCCGCCGAATTGGATGTACTCACATCATAAGTAACAAGAATCAGCAAGGATTCACCTGCTTACTTCCACAAAAAGGGAGGATATTCATCCAGGTCGCCCCGGATGTATCTGGCCAGCAGCAATGCTTGTGCATGAGGAACAAGTCCCCAGGAAATCTTTTCGTTCAGGTAGGGGTGAAGGATCTTTTCTTGCTTCTTCTCGTGCCAAGCCTTTAAAACCTGTTTTCTTGTTTCATCGTCCATGATCACCGCGCCGTTCTCTTTGGTGGTGAATCCTTTTTCATTCACTAGTCGCTTGTTGATCAAGGAGATTATAAAGCGATCGGCATAAACACCGCGCAGTTCCTCCATCAAATCGAGTGCAAGAGAGGCTCGTCCCGGACGGTCGCGATGCAAAAAGCCAACGTATGCATCCAACCCGACCGTTTCCAGAGCGGAAGCCATATCGCCCGCCAGCAAGGTATAGGCAAAAGACAGCAAAGCGTTCACTTTATCGAGCGGTGGCCGCTTGGTGCGTCCTTTGAAGAAAAAGTGGTCCTTTTGCTGCAAAATCAGCTCATCCAGAACGGAATTATACTGAACAGCCGCCATCCCTTCCAGACCGCGCAAAACCTCCAGATTCTGAACCGTACGCAGCAACTTCATGGTCTCGGACAAAGAAGCGGTGACCTGTTTGATCTTGCTGACATTTACTCGCAAAGGATAATCCCGGGTCGCCCGTTCCAGAATCCACTTTGCGTTATACACTTTGCCCAGAATGAAATTTCTCGCTGCCAAAGCGCTTTTTGTTTCGTCATCGGAAATCCGGTACTGCTCTTTGCGGAGGATCACATTGCCGCGGCTTTCTCCTACCACCCGAGCCACAAATCGGCCATGGCGCGTCAAAAACGTGAGCCCAATGCTCCGGTCCGCGCAGGAACCCATCAGGGCCGGGCTCGCGCCCGCATAACCGAACGTACAAATGGCTTCAAAATTATGAAGCGGATATCGGCCAAGTGTACGATCCTCCTGCTTGACGATTATGTTCTCTCCGTCCAGAGAAAGGTACGTGTCCGGTTGGGTGACGAACAACGTATTCAGCAGCTTCTTCATTCTGCCACCCTGCTTTCAATGTAGCTTGCAACGGTTCTTCGGTCCATCAACTCCGGAACGCAGACCGAATGGAGCGAGCAGCTTTCACAGTGCGGCCCGGTTTTGGCTTTTGGCGTATAGGCCCTTTGGTAATAGCGGTGCATCTCCCTCAAAACCGCCTTTACCCCCTCCCGATCAGCGGTACTTACCGGAACCTCAACCCGATGCTTGATTTCGTCGTAAAATAAATACCCCAGCGACAAGCTGCAGCCCAGCATCTCCTCCAGGCACATGAGCTGTGCGATCAACTGGGAGCGGTCGGAATCATCCTTTTTCGGCTTGCCGCGTTTGTATTCCACCGGGAAAGGAAGGTAAAGGCCTTCCTCTCCATTCAGCGGAACACCATTCGGGTCTCGAACAAATTCCACGACGTCGCAAATCCCGGTAATGCCCAATTCCCGCGAATGCACCGGCAGCGCCCGGACGACGAGCTTATCTCCCCGTTTCTCCCGAAGCAAGGGTTGATCCGCCACGCGGTGCAGATATTGACCTTCCAAGGTACGGACGTTTTCTTCCCATTGCTGTTCAATATGGATGAGCGCCCACTGTCTCGGACAAAAGCGAAAATGCTGGATACCCGATAAAAGCAAGTAGTCCTCTTCGTTATAGACCGTCATACACTTGCGCTTCCAACCCTTCAAGCGGTTGCAGCGTGCAGAGATAATCGTCAAATGATTTGGGGTCGGTTACACCTTCCTTTAACTCGACCTGCAACGAACGGTGAACCTTAGCCGAAGAATATTGGCCCAGTCCCGAATTGTGCTCCCACCAGTACACCTTGTGGACCTCCATGCTTCCGTCCGGGCGAGCAGAAGAAGTGTCATTCTCAAACAGCGTTACGAGAGCCTGACGGATTTTTTCAGCGTCCTCCCCGGTAAACCCCGTTTTTCCGGCCAACTGCGTATTGATGCTGCCATAAAAGACATAGACGCCAAAATCGACCCGGTGCTTCATGCCCATGGTGTCGGAGCTTTTTTTGTTCGGGTCCTTGGGGGTGACGGCATTGACGCTTTTGGTAATTTGCATGCTGGAGATGTCAATCGGGTGAATGCTTGTAGCCGTGTGGATGGAAACCGGTCCGCGAATGCCGATGGACACGTCCGATCCGCTAAAGGCAAACACTTGCCCGAAGCTGCGAACGTCAATCCATGATTTGCAAGCCACTTCTCCATACAACTCATTGTTCTGTTTTTTACCGGAAGCGAACTCCTGCAATTCCGCATTCGCGTCTACTCGTTCCTTAATGCTGCGATACGGGTCGTTGCGGCGTTCATCGGATTGGACCAGAATGGACTCCCCCATGTCCTGGAGGCGGTTGCGGATTTTCCGTTTGAGGCACACGTCGGAAATTTCCCCGTGCCCGTCATAATTTTGCCGCGGACGATTTCCGTTCAAAGGGTCGCCGTTCGGGTTGGCGTTACGTACAGATAACACAACAGCAAAATCAATTTTACGCTCCAATGCGTTCATTTAATTCTCTCCCCGTTCCGTGGTATCGTCTTGCTCCGTTTGCCCGTCATTTGTATCGGTTTCTTTTTTCTTGCTGGTGTACAAATCATTGCGCTGACTGTAATAACCAAGCAGGTACAAGCCGCCCAATGGCCTGTCCGTAAATTCTTCCGGCTTGAATTGACTGCTGACCTGATCCACCAGCCGGTCGTAGTAACCGGCGTCGGTGCCCATTTTGGCCCGGTACGGCTGTACGGCGGACTGAATAACCTTCCAGGTTCTTAACGGACGCTGCGAAAAAGAATTCATGTACCGGACGGCATTCGTCGCCCGTTTCTCCTCTTTGCCGAGCGCCCTTCTCTCCAGTACATCCGCAATCGCAAGCAATCGCCCAAACAAATAATCCCGATCGGTTCTTTCCACATCCAGCGGCACCTTCAACCCCTCTTTCTCGTGTGTTTTGTTAACAAGTGCGCATGCAATGCTGAGCGTCTTCTCCCACTCCCATTCCT
Source organism: Gorillibacterium sp. sgz306347 (assembly GCF_059735245.1). NCBI lineage: Bacteria > Bacillati > Bacillota > Bacilli > Caryophanales > Paenibacillaceae > Gorillibacterium > Gorillibacterium sp. sgz306347. The sequence goes on along the minus strand of NZ_JCAPET010000041.1, from coordinate 20,327 downwards.
CCAGCGCAACCGGGTTGGAAGCACGGTTGACGACACTGCGCACAATATCGAGCGGAATTTTTTGCCCGTCCACAATGCAAGGCAGCAGCCGCTCGATTAACCCCTTGATTACTTTATCGTTGGCCCGGGGACCGTAAGCAGCATAAGCAATGTCCCGGGTTGCCGGCGCACCCAGGAACGAAGCGGGCTTCTCCGCCTCCTTCCGGTAGCGATGCAGCCAGAAGCAAGTCGTGTGCCAGTTTTCCAGCCGGTTTAAGAACAACTCCTTGTTCAAATCACGGTAATAAACGATTGACATCCGGCCTGGTGTGGCAGCATCCAGAATCATGATGATGACATTGGACGCATAGTCTGTGTCATGCCGGTATCCACCCAGCGCACGATGAACCTGCCGGGCAAACTCCTCTTGCGTGGAATCCCCCTGATTCGACTCCTGTACGGTTTCTCCCTCGCATAAGGAAAAGGTATCCTCGAAGGGATCCGCCATGTCCACCTGATTCGTTCCCCATACCAGAAACACTTTTCCGTCGATAGCGAAGCCTTGCCGGTCGATCAGCCACTTTAGCGCGTTATGCGCTTTTTGGGAAATTTCGTAGCTAACGGTTGCCGCATCCAGACTGCTCTTGAAGCGGCCGCGATAAGTGAAGCCACTCGAATCGTTTGCGGAGATCAGCTTGGATTTGTCGCCGGAATGACGAATTTTGGAGGCGTGCTTCTCCGCATAGGGGAGCCGGTTTCCCGTCACATAGCATAGCTCGCTGCCGGATTTGCCCAGTTGTTGATCATAGAACCGGATAAACGATTCTTGCACGGCGGAATCGCGCCAAAGCCTTGGCTCAAGATCGCCTGGAATCTCCACAGCAAAACGGACAAACGCAGCGCTCTGATCCGATGCAATCGCTTTAAAAATATCCGGCCGTTCCCCATGCAGCTTCTCCATCTCGGGTGTCCATTTGTCGAGGAGTCTGTTCCGTTCGTCCGCCCAAAGGACTTTTTCGCGCACCAGGTCTTCGATCATCGTTCCTTTTTGCACATACTCAAGTACGCTTCGCAGCTTTGGCAATCCCATCGGGGAATCGCACCAGTCCCGGAGTTGATTTAAGTAGTCTTCGTATGGAGTTTTTCCTTCTTTGATTTCACCTCCAAACCGAGTATAATCCCCGGCAACATACTGTAATTTATCAAAAAGGGGGTAAGGTACCGGATCACTGGTCCGGCTGGCGGATGCTTCGGTGCAAGGGATGATGGTATTCGCATCATTCTTGTCAACGACTTTAGCCCATAAAAACGTTCCACTTTCATTCAAGTGGATTTCAATATGAGCCGTCTGGGTGGTATGGGAAACGGGAATCAGCGCGAATTCACGGCCGCTTCGTTTCTTCTCCACCTTGCCGACTTGTTGCAGATGGTTTTCATAAGTACGATTCAAATTGGCCAGCCAGGTCACTTTATCCCTCTCCTTCCGGGAAATAATCCGCATAAAGCGCTTCTACCGCCTGATGATTGCCCGGCCCGAATGCTTTTACGGCGCCTTGTCCCGTCTTGCGTACAAGCGTGCACTCTTCCGGCCGAATAAACCGGATAACGCCGTGCTCCATCTTGGCCCGCCACAGTCGGGTTTCCCGATCCGGCTTGCCGGATTCATCCGGGTAGGTGATGCCATGGACCATAATGCCAAAATCAATCTCCGGATTGTCGTCGTAAAAGCCGACCCCTTCTCCAAACACGCACGGCTCCACGTATCCTTGGCACTCCCTTGTCCCGAGAAAAATATCGCGCCGGCCACCGGCCTGTAGTGCCCGCTTGACAATGTTATGATGCTTGTGTTCGTTCCGGTCATGCGCCAGGTCTTCCCGGTAAGGGTTAAATTCAAAATGAGCCCTGACCTGGTAACGAACGTCTTTCAGATACGTATAGTAGGCTAACATATTCACAGGTTTATGATATTGAATCGGCCGTATCCCTTTGGATTCGGTTTGAATGGGGTTCAAAACTCGCACTTCATCGATGTACCACAACAGAGTCGGCTTCCAGTACACGCTTTCAACAATCCCCTTCAATGCCTGGTACGTCGGAATCTGATAGGAGAATTTCTCCCCGCCGATTTTGGTCAAAGGATCGGTAAACAGAGCATATTTGGCCTCAACCTCAAACTCAATTTGATTTCGCATTCGCAACCTCCTTTCTTATATATAGTTATTTAGTGCACATCTAGAGTTTATCCCATTATATGGATCATAGCAACCTATTTTTGAAATTGCCTCCAAATAACGGATATGGTACACTCGGTCTGTCGCTGCAAAAGCGCGGATTGAAACTTATAGATCGTTATTTGAAAAAACCGCTAGGGAGCGGTTTTTTCGATGTTGGGTCAAGTTCCGGTAAAGCCCCACTCACCCTCTCCGTCCGACCGCACTCCATACTCGTCAGAATAGGCGGTTTCGCGCAAAGCATAGACTTGTCCGTGAAGCAGCGGGTATAAGTCACCCGCCTTGTCCAATTTGCGCCATTCCGGCTCGTACAAATTGACGATAAAGGGCTGCGCTTCTCTTAATCGCTTTCCTAAGCTAGCGATGTCTAGTTCTCCATTCAGATCTGCAATCAGTTCGCTCCCCTTGGGGCCATAAGGAACAAGAACGGCTTTTGCGGGAGAAGTGATGGCCTCGAAATATTGCTCTGCAGTTGCATAGGCGGGGCGGCTTACCAATTCCGGAGTCGTACCGCTTTTGTTATGGTATGCATTGAAATAGTCCGCGTTTCGATTCAAAAGGTCAAAGATGGATTTCCCCAACTTGGGAACCGGATAATCCAATTCCTCCTTGATGGCGGAATAATAGTAGTTGAAATACGCCTGCATTGCACAAGCGGACAGCAAGTTATGGTTGTACAACGCCGGGTTTTCGCGGTACTCATTCAAAATCCGGCGAGTCTGCTCTGCCCCGATGCGGATTTCCGGCAAATGAGTCAACACTTCATCAGCCGATCGGATTAGGTAAACCATTCTTAACGGGACTTCTCTGTGACGATTACACCGGCCCGCAGCCTGTGCGATGGAATCCAGACCAGCCAGGGATCGTATGACGCATTGAAAACTGATATCGACGCCCGCTTCAATCAGTTGGGTGCTGATGCAAATAATCGGTTTGCCCTCCAATAACGCTTCTTTCACGTCATCCAACACTTTTTTTCGGTGTTCGGCGCACATGTTGGTGCTCAAATGGAGCACTTGCGTTGCGGACTCCTGCACCCAATCTTCGTCTTTCAGTCTTTCAAACAGCTTGCGAACAGCCGCTTTGGTATTCAGAATCACCAGCATGTTGGAGACGTCTTGCATTTTTTCATGAATAAATCCGGCCAACTCCTCCGCTTTATAACCGTCCGGGGTCGTACAATCCTTCACATCCACCCGCTTAAAGCTTTTAATGACATTTTCCAGGTTTCCGACCATTTCCGCCTGCTCGGGCAACTTCAGCTTATGCCGGACAAAATCAAGTGTTGGCTGGGTGGCCGTGCAGAGAACCAGGCTGGAGTTGCCCAGGTAGTGCAGGAAATTCAGCGCGGCATTCAACAGAGAAACGCATTTGACCGGCACGGCCTGCACCTCATCAAAGATGACTACCGCATTGGTCAGCCGATGCAAGCGGCGGGTGTTCCGTGTCCCTTTGGCGTAAAACGCATTGAGTAATTGAACCATCGTCGTAAAAATAACCGGCCGATCCCAGTTATCCCGAGCCAGCTTCAGCTTTTCCATTCGGTAGCTTTCCGCCTCGTCCCCCTTTTCGGGATCTTTTTCATCCATGACGTTGGAGTGATGTTCCAGGATGAGATCATCTTCCTGTAAGATTTTCCGGACTTCGCCGGCGTTCTGCTCAATGATCGTAGTGAACGGAACCACATAGATAATCCGCTCTTTCCTCGTGACTTTGGCATGCTTCAGAGCGTAACGCAGACTTGCGAGCGTTTTTCCTCCGCCAGTCGGAATGGACAACGTATAGATCCCGGAAGGCCGATCCGCATAAGCGTCGCACTGGCGGGACATTTCGGCTCGCAACCGATTGACCGGATTATCGGCGCCCTCCCCTTGCTCCAATTCTGCGATTTTGTTCAGCAGCTTTTGATAACTCCGCTCAAAAAAAGCTTGAGAGTCCAGCTCGGGCGGCGGGAGTTCGTTTGCTTCAAAGCGGGCGGTGTCGGTCCGGTCGGCGTCGATCAGACAACTGAAGATGCATTTGGCGAGCAAGGAAGCCGCAATGGGAGACAGTTTTCCGGCAATCTTCTGGCGAATGGAACGGACCTCGGTGACAGCTTGCTCAAAACGCCGGTCCAGTTCGGACTCGGGGAAAGTTTGAAAAAATCGCTCTACCGCTTGCTCAAACTCCGGGAGGTCCTTCTCCCTCACCCTTTCCAGAAAAGGAGCCTTGAACTCCGGGCCGTAAAAATCCCGAAGCCCTTGGTGATGCGAAATAATGCAATTGGCCACCCATTCTGCGGCCAGCTTGGCATCGACAGAATCGGTCTTTCGGTGATAACGCAAATAAAGCAGCCGCCCACCGGCCGTTGAATGATCGACGGACCCCTTTCGCGGAGGGTCATCCGGTTGAGCGACTGCTTTTTGTAGGTAGACATAGAATGCATGCGTGTACTTGCCAAGATCGTGCAAAAGGCCTGCCAACGCGGCTAATGCTGAAGCCTTGATGGACCCCCCGAATCGGCGGCAAAGCGCCTCGACTTCCTGCAAGTGGGCTTGTACCGGCTGTTCCGCTTTGTCCTTTTCTCGAATGTGGGCAATAAAGTTCATGGAGATCTCCTTCCTACGCAACGTCTTCCCCGGGGAGAAAGACTTAGGTAGAAAGTTCGACAAGGGCTTACAAAATCCTCCTGAATAGGGATCTTTTTTTGTTGGGTGACAGGAATTTAGAATTCAGCCAGTCACCCAGGCGGGTTCAATCCACCCACCCGCGAGGGGTGCGACGGAACTTGCTGGCGATCATGGTCCCATCTTCGAGAGTTTCAATCCACGCACCCACTTGGGGTGCGACAAGATTATGATTTAGAAAAAACACCGGACATACCCAGTTTCAATCCACGCACCCACATGGGGTGCGACGCGTCCGCCGGGACGCCTACAACAAAATCGCATAAGTTTCAATCCACGCACCCACATGGGGTGCGACGGTGCGGCGGAGAGTATACGGTAGAGGGAGGGTTAGTTTCAATCCACGCACCCACATGGGGTGCGACAAAAGACAAACAAACGACGGGTGCTTGTCGTACCGGTTTCAATCCACGCACCCACATGGGGTGCGACTGACACGCGGAAACGGGTCGTAATCCGCTCTTACTGTTTCAATCCACGCACCCACATGGGGTGCGACAGCCCAAGCGTAAAGCGGTTGTGCTTCCGTGGTTGTTTCAATCCACGCACCCACATGGGGTGCGACGGTGCATCAGCGCGGGCATGGATTGCGGGGCCGGGCAGTTTCAATCCACGCACCCACATGGGGTGCGACCTTGCGGTCAAGCCGGGTTTTGTGTCCCGTGCTATGTTTCAATCCACGCACCCACATGGGGTGCGACCTTGCGGTCAAGCCGGGTTTTGTGTCCCGTGCTATGTTTCAATCCACGCACCCACATGGGGTGCGACAAATCAAATGCCGGTGTACAACGGCGGAGGTGGATGTTTCAATCCACGCACCCACATGGGGTGCGACGATGTCACAGCTTGGTCAAAAAGGAGTTTGCGCAGTTTCAATCCACGCACCCACATGGGGTGCGACCCGGGCTCAACCGCTCATAGATCGAAAACGCCTGTTTCAATCCACGCACCCACATGGGGTGCGACTTCGGCCGTTTGATTTTGAGGGCAAAGAAATAAAGGTTTCAATCCACGCACCCACATGGGGTGCGACGGTGATTCCAGCCGCTGGCATGGTAGGATTCGGTTAGTTTCAATCCACGCACCCACATGGGGTGCGACCGAGTATTTGGGCGAGGTTACGGGAACAGGCGGGGTTTCAATCCACGCACCCACATGGGGTGCGACCCAGGAGCGGGCCAAGGGCGGATACGTCAACATGCGGTTTCAATCCACGCACCCACATGGGGTGCGACAGAACACGCCAGTTCAGGGTGACGCGCATGGACGTTTCAATCCACGCACCCACATGGGGTGCGACGCTACCGATTGCGGAAAAACGGAAATGGATCGAAGTTTCAATCCACGCACCCACATGGGGTGCGACGTGATTCGCGGTAGACGTATATAGCGAAGGAGTGAAGTTTCAATCCACGCACCCACATGGGGTGCGACTGGTCTTCTCCATGTTCTCGATCTGCCGGTCGAGTTTCAATCCACGCACCCACATGGGGTGCGACGGGCCGTGAAATCGACCGCGATTTTATCGACGATCTGTTTCAATCCACGCACCCACATGGGGTGCGACGGGGGGTTCGCAATGATCTCGATATCTGTTGATGTTTCAATCCACGCACCCACATGGGGTGCGACTTCGCGCTTCCGCAAGAGGACCAGCGGATGCCGCGTTTCAATCCACGCACCCACATGGGGTGCGACGTATTGGTGCATGTCCATGCCGATGCCATTTCCGGTGTTTCAATCCACGCACCCACATGGGGTGCGACGACGGCGTACGCCAAAATGGAGAGGCATTTGGTCCGGTTTCAATCCACGCACCCACATGGGGTGCGACTTTGCACGGCGCTGGACATGTCGATCATGACCCGCGAGTTTCAATCCACGCACCCACATGGGGTGCGACCAATCGCAAAGATGAAGGGTTTGAATCGGATATTGTTTCAATCCACGCACCCACATGGGGTGCGACCCGGGACTCCATGGACCTCGGGACAAAGTCGTGGTTTCAATCCACGCACCCACATGGGGTGCGACCGCCCGAGAATATTCACGGTTACGAAACAGCTCCGGTTTCAATCCACGCACCCACATGGGGTGCGACTTTCCAGTCAAACCGCTCGATGCTGCAGGCAATATTGTTTCAATCCACGCACCCACATGGGGTGCGACGAACGCTGGCCAAAAACCGGCCGTTTTCCTCAAGGTTTCAATCCACGCACCCACATGGGGTGCGACCGCCGGACACCAATGACCAAAACCGGATCGAGGTGGCGTTTCAATCCACGCACCCACATGGGGTGCGACAAGCAATTATCAGCGATGCGCAGCAAGAGGCGTCCGTTTCAATCCACGCACCCACATGGGGTGCGACGCAAAAGGTCAGCCCTAAGCTTCGGGAACTTGCCAGTTTCAATCCACGCACCCACATGGGGTGCGACTTCTGACGCTAAAAGCTTGGCATCAGTGGACGAAGTTTCAATCCACGCACCCACATGGGGTGCGACCGGGCGTGGACATTCGAGGACCAATTAGGCAAAGTTTCAATCCACGCACCCACATGGGGTGCGACACAGCGCGGCCGCGAAGCTGACAATCTGCGCTTCAGTTTCAATCCACGCACCCACATGGGGTGCGACTTGCACGCGCCTCTACCCGCTGGGGTTTGGCGAGGGCGTGTTTCAATCCACGCACCCACATGGGGTGCGACAGCCCCGGAAAGTTTAACACTATCCGTCCACATCCCGTTTCAATCCACGCACCCACATGGGGTGCGACATTTTATGCAGGAACGTGATTTCGATGAAATCCGAGTTTCAATCCACGCACCCACATGGGGTGCGACGGATAAAAGGCCATAAGAAATGCGTGGTGCGGGAGGTTTCAATCCACGCACCCACATGGGGTGCGACTACGGTATCAAGTGAACTGATTGAGGACGCCCTCTCCGTTTCAATCCACGCACCCACATGGGGTGCGACTTAACTTGCGCTCCGTCAAAAGGCTTTTCGCCAAGTTTCAATCCACGCACCCACATGGGGTGCGACCACGGTGATTACGCCTCCTTCCGCTGGTTGTCGCGTTTCAATCCACGCACCCACATGGGGTGCGACGCCTTTCTGTAACGCCTCACGGTCAACCTCGGGTAAGTTTCAATCCACGCACCCACATGGGGTGCGACTAACAAGGAGGATTGAACATGCGCACCCGTCAAGGTTTCAATCCACGCACCCACATGGGGTGCGACAGCGGAAAATTGCCGAATTTATCTTGAATCAAGATAAATTCTACTTGTTTTCTATCCCAATGATAACAAATAGGCATAGCATTTTCCTTGACATTTTACACTACAACGAAAAACTACCGATTTCGACAAAATCTGACAGGTGCGAAGGAACCGGGAATTTCATGGGAGCTTCCCATTCGCACCGCCGTTGCTCCATAGATTCTATCTACAATCTCATCTTTTCTTCATTTTATATAGCCAGCCATTCGAACAGGTTTTGTCCACTTCATCTTCTGGCGTTGGCAATATCTTAGCAAACTTGCTGCTTTGGGAGCGATTCCCGCTAAACCATTGATGAGATGCTTCATTATTAGCTGCATCCTTGTTATCCCCTTCTCCAAGCGGATAAGAGACAAACTGAGGCTTCCCCTCCCAATTCAGCATAATTCTCAAAGATTTCGGGACACTCGGTTCATTTGCTGGTAGTTCAAGTGAGCTTAAAGACCACGGTTTATCCGGCTGAATAGACCGCACCATGATATCAGCGACAGAAATTCGAACACTGCCAAAGCCGAGTGGTTTGGCTCTGCCAATCTTGTGCGCCAGACTTTGGTCGCCGTTAAAGCCAAGCGCCCACCTCAATTTTTTAAGTTCTTCTTCACCGATTTGCTCAAAATATACGCGAAATTGAAAAGCATTGGCTTTTCCATCTTTCAGAGGTCGAATCCGTTGCCTCATGGCGCTTAGCTCTTCTTGAACGTTTTCATACTTTCTCCAAGTATCGCTATGCCAGTAAAATTTTCTTCCCCGCAGCTGAAGTTCATGATCTTCCAGCATTGTTCTTACACCGGAGACCTTATAGTCATACGTCCACATATCCAACAGGGTCTTTCGTGCATTCGGCACACGATTGCTTTTCAAAAAGCTATAAAACTCTGCTGTTGCCGGTTTCGGCACTCCCATTTCAGGCAGGGTCGTGTCGGAAAGATATCGTTTGCCCCAATCCTCTCCTTCTTGGTATTCCACGATTCGGGCATCTTCGAAGCGAAGCTTGGAGGCTTGCGACTTCCCAGTACTTTCGGTCGTGATCATCCCGAACAGCGAGCAAGCCGGGCAAAGGCATTCTCTACTGGTACATGGTTGATGCTCTCCTAACAAATCACCAATCTTCCGATGAAATACTTCATTGGACATCATCGCGGGTGATAAGAATCTGGCTTCTGTTCCCCCACCCTTCATGCGAACGGGTGAATAGTACACTAAATAAAACGATTCCGAGGATTCTGAGAAGTTGAAATCAGGATATCCTTCGTGCTCTTTGAAAAGATGACCATTATGTTTTTCATTCCGATATAAAGACAGCAATTCGCTCAAGCGCTGGATTTCTTCGTTCGGAACATGGAGAAAATTATTTTCTTTGGGATTTTCAAAGACCGATTCAAAACGTTTGGTCTCAAAAGGTTCTCCTTTGTGCAAAAAACCTTTTCTATACCCTGACTTGCTTATATTAATAATTTTACTCTTTCTGTCTACTTCCAGATGCAGCTGCTCGCCTTCTTTTGACTGCATGTATATAGACAAAAACTTTCCTTCCTGTTTTTTTTGTTTTCCTTTTGTCTCAAGCTTGTATCGCTTGCAAGGGATGATAACCCATCCACTTTCGGATTTTCTGAGAATACCCGGTTCCTTCACTACATTCGTCCGCCTGTGCAACGGCCGGTCCTGCATCACCGAAGACATGCAGCCGTTAAACGCCGCTTCAAATACGCTGCGCACCGTCCCGCGAATTTCAGAGCCGGGAATAACCGGTTCATAATAGCCATCCTTGGGAGAACGGGTTAAATCTTCGTAACTGAAAAAATTATAGCTTCGCCCTTCCGCATTATCTCCCTCACGGTGCAACGCTTGTTCGTTGGAGGTGTTAGGGATAAAAAGCGGCGTCAAAGGCTCCAGTGTGCACTCCATGTAGCCGGTATAGCGTTTTTCAGCGGAGGTCTCGTCGGACGCCGGATTTCGCCGCTCGCAATTCTTCTCTAATGGCACAAAATTATAGGGGTTCACAAAGCGCTCACCCTCTATTTCCCTCCAGCCATCGCTTCTCATACTCTATTGCTCCTTTCCCGGCGCTTCCGGCGGCCATTTCGTGAAATCCATCATCCGGTTGTCGTAAAAACGATACAGGGGATAGCGGCTTGACTCGTTTTGCTCGTTGAAAGAAAGATAATGCCGGATCCGAATGCCCCGTTCCTCCCCCTTGTTCACCTGCTCGGGAAGATAAAGCCGGCTGCCCCGGTCGGTGGAAAGCAGGGACCACCCATTGGAATCGGGACCTGTCTTGGCAGCTCCCCAAAGTTTCTGCGTTTCATCCAGAACATCCACACCGCTACTTTGAGCACCTGGTTTGTCAGCTCGATGCCGCCATTGATACAGCCCGGTGGACAGCCGGATCGCTCGAAACTCCTCTTCTGCCGTAAAGATGCGCAATTCCTGGACGGTTTTCATGTCGTCTAAAACAGCTACCCTTTGTTCCTGACCAAGGCCAAGCAAAATTTCTCCACCCGCCAACTTGCCCAGGCAAACCGCATCATCCAGCACGGCATACACCCATGCCTTTTCCTCTAGCAACGCGTGGTAAAGAGAACCCACTTCAGCCGCCTCGGCAACTCCACTGCGGATAACATCGGACTCTACCGTTATTATCCTCAGACCATCCTGATCGATCACCTTCATGCTGTCCCCCCCGGTTCCGCCAAATCCCGGCACCATTTCAAAGCTGCCTTCATGTAAAATGTCTCCTCTTCGGGAGCAAGCTCTTTTCCGTCCGCCATGATTGCTCCACGCCCCTCAAAAACGCCCCGTCCATAGGCGGTTTCTCCGCCAACGGCGAGCAACCCGGAACACAGATCCTTCACTGCCCAAAGCAGGAGTCCAAGAATGACTTCCGTCCCCACGTTCCCACTCTCTTTCCTCTCCTCCATGACATGAAAAACCAGGTCGGTTTCTCCTCCGATCCATGGCTTGCTGGAATAAAGTCTTCCATCTATCGTCCCCCCGGTAAATCGGTCAATCGCAACTCGGGTCATGAGCAAGGGATGCCCGCCGCGTACAATGGACTCCTCCACCTTTACCTTAGAGGCAAGCAATTTGCTGCTGCTGTTGTTGCCTCTTGCTTCCCCCGGTTTTGGCAGCCATGTGCCAAGTATAGACTGCAATTGTTCCCTGGCTTGTTGAAGAGGAACACCCAAATCTCCCATAATCGCCGTTATTCTGGAGCGAATGGCCCCCATCCAGCTGGAGCCCGGGATAATGGCAAAGGGTTGCGCCTCACCGTTGCCTTTGATGTTCGTGCCTTGCTCTATGCCAGTCAACTGCTCATAATCCACGTCGTCGGTGCCAAAGCTTGCATAACGCCGGATCATTAACGTTTGGTTGACCCGGAGAGGCACGGTGATCGTACGGGAAAAAGAAAGCTTCGTCTCACCAGGCCAGTAGGCTCCTACTGGCTGTCCGTTGGCATCAAAGGTCCAGGTTTCGCCATCGGCAAAAGCATCTTCTCCCCATCGCCAATCCAGCCATTTTCCGCTGTCTTCCGGGTTGGTGTGGTCAAATTCGCGGGCAGAAACTTGCTCCACCCGCAGTTTCCCGAACCCTCGCCGGCTCTTGGCTCCCAGCGTTACAGTTCCATCTGCCAAAGCCCGCACCAGTTCAAAAAGAATAGGACGGCCATCCGATTGATCAGACGCCCGGCGAAGCCATTCCATCCGCAGTGTCCACCTGGCTCCGCGTTCGACTACTTGCACCACGTATTTTCCGGTATGGTCAGCCGTTTTGTATTCGTCCAAGCGAACGCCGTCCCGTTCACCGAAACGGGCACCGGCAAGCTCCATGTCGTAGATAATTAGAGGGCTTTGCCGTGCGTGTTCGTTTTCTTTGCTTGTTCCGCTGACCGGTGCGCCAAATAACGTATCAATGATGGGCCGTATCTTTTCCTCATGCTCTTTGTGCAACCGTTCCAGAAGACAGTGCCGGAACACGCCTGCCAAAGCGCTGCCGGGTACAAAAGGCTCTTTCTGGTCCCCATTCATTCGGACCATTACATCGTGATCCGTCTCTTCCTGTTCACCGGAGCCGATTAGCAACGGAGAAGCAAGGGTTCCTGTCGCCTGGAGGCACATCCGGTAATCAATAGGATTGGTAGTCATGACGTTATCCGCACTCATTGAGCGCCTCCCCTTTCCTGATTGTTCTTGCGTACCGCCAATTTTAAGCGCTCCAGCAGGCCCGTCCGGAAGTCGCGGCTAACATGCCTGTAGTTCAATGCCAGCTCCAGATAGGGATCGTTGTCTTGTTGCGTTGGCCCATCGATTTCCGCTTGATTCGCTTGTTTCTTCGTCAGGCGCTCAATCGCTTCCACCCACGCCTTGCCGTCTTCCGCGGTTCGGTTCAGTTCCAGCAATTGATGAAGTTTGGTCGAATTCCAGGGGAGATTCGTTTGGGTTTGTTGGATCTCCAGTTGTGCCGCATCTCTCCCCGCCTTCATCTCGCTCAAGCGTGTCGCTTCCGCCGCTTTTTGGTCGGTAACATGGACGAGAAAAGGATGAAGCTGCGAGGGCTCACCGTTTGTATGCTCTTCTGTAGCCCCCGGCTTTGCAAGAACCTCATCGCCTTTTTCATTCCCAATGATAAAGTCCGTCTGCTTCTGTCCTTGTTTTCCGTCCGATGCCTCTACCACTACCGTCTTTATCCGGCCATTGCCTTCGCCTGTAAGCAGTCCCCACGAACGGGACTCCACTTCAGCCAACTTTACAGGTTGTGTGGTGGAAATCCGGATGACCGTACCGGCGGCTAGCGCCTGATGCCGGGGCTTGGGCATGCGCCATTTGGCGTTGTAGCCGGACAACGAGGTGTAGGCGACAAAAGCATTTTTCAATTGGCAAACCATATGTTCTCCGGCGGATGGCTTGAGGACAGCCTCCATTTCCTGAACCAGCCAACGCGGGTCCGGTTCCGCTTGTCCCATTTCGTTTAGCAAAAGCATAGGGGAGACCAATTCGACATCGAAAAGCATTGCTTCCCGCGCGTCGGAGGAAGACGTTGCTTGAAGAGAACGAACCCCAACAGGCAAAAGCGTCACTTGCCCATACTCCGCGGTTCGCGAGCGCCCCAGGCGAAGACGATAATCCCGTTTGCGTAAACACGTCTCCAGCAATGCAATATCGCCTGCTTTTCCCCGCCAAGAACCTCCGAATTGCTGCCCGGCCTGTAACGAGACATATTGATAAAATTGCCCTTGATTGGGTCCGCCGTCCGGGCCGAGTGCGTGTCCTATCCCCCGGTCCATTGGGCGGGCATGGTGCATCCGGACTTCTTTTAACGGTTCGTGCAGACGGAGTTTCAGGCTTCCCGTTTCGTTCTTCTGCAAAGTTCCAAGCCCTCGAATCGTGCGCAACACTTCCCCTTTCGGTCTGTCGTCGCGCAAATCAAACCCTTTATCGGCGCCTTTAACCCGATGCCAGGAAACCGGGCATGGCGTGAATATAACACCGTCCTGTTGCGGATAAGCGTACCCAAAAGAGACGCCGCCGCGCAGAAACATACGCGCAAACCCGTCATCCTCGTGGGCGCGTTCGCCAAGCTTATGATCCGCTATGTACATGCCGGCAAGTGCGCCAAGCAAGGCGCTTCCGGGAATCCAGTCTTCGCTTGATTGATACATACCATCGCTACCGGCAATCAACACGGGAAAATCAAGCCGAAGCTGAAACTGCCACTCGACTTCTTCTTCGGGATCAAACGACGCGACCGGCGAAGTATCCTCCGTCAGTTTCAGACGGGGTTCGTCCCTCTCCCATTCCAGTTCACAACTGACCTCTCCCAACCCGCGTGTGCGCCCGAGGCCTATATGCCGCAGCCCTTTGACGCAATACTCAAGTGCCTGCTGAAGCTCAGGGAATGCTGCACCTGCCTCCAAGGTTACTTCCGCGCGCAAAACCGTTCCTTTGGGCAGAACCCGCAGGGTTCGCAGGGTTCCGTCTGCGGCACCGCCGGTTTTATCATCAATGGCTGTGCGCGTGCGCAAGGCTGTCAGCTCATGCAGCAGCTCATCCGGCGCTAACCCTCCCGGCTGCTTTACCTGCCGCAGCAATTCATTATAATCGGCGAGATCGCCAAAACCGTTCACTTTCGCCAAGCGAGCATCCGAGAGAAGCATAGCTCCCCCTATTGCTTGACCCGGTTCGCCAAACAATCGTTTCATGACGTCTTCATCAAGCAGCTTCCAAGCGCAGAGCTCCAGTCCCGCGTCACGCAAACAACCCTTCAGCCGCTTTGCCGGGATGATCGGCAACCCGGATTCGTGAGCCAGGTCGGCATCGACCATTCCCGCAACTCCGTCGCCGGAGGCCGCACACAAGTCGCTTTTCAATTCAATTTTCAGCCACGCTCTGTTCATGGTGTCGCTCCTTCATAAACCGGTTCGTCAAGCGGTTCAAAAGCCGCTGCTTTATACAGTTCCATCAACTCAAGCGCATCAAAAGAAAATGGCTGGTCCTCCTTCAAACCGGAGGCCCGAGGGTCTTCTTTGGGAATGCACAGGCGAATTCCGCGCGACGCCGATTCCTCCAGCAATACACCAACCTGCTCCTCCGACTGCGACAAGTAGGCTTCGTACAGACTTTTAAGACGAGAACGCGGCAATGTATACTCCCCGAATTCATTCTTGCGATCCATCTCCCGAAGAAAAGCATCCAGCCAATCCATCGAGTCGGCATTCGTAAAGTCCCGTTCGGCGGAAACCCGGTATGGCCGCTTCAGCAAGTTGTCCTTTTTGTACACCGTACTGCGCAGCTGCTTCAAATCCCGAACATAGCTGCCCCGGACCAGATGGAAATCCAGGTAGCCGGTTTGACTGTCATTTTTCAGGCGCTCTTTCTTGGCCTCCTGACAGCAAGCCTCCGCAATTTCGTAAGCCAGGTTAAACGGAAAGTGACTATGCACCAGCGCCACTCCGGCGCAAGCGGATAAGGTCATCCTTCCTTCCGAGCGGCTTTGACGCTCCAGAAGCCGAAGCATCCGGGCAGCAAAGGGGATGCCCAGACAACCCGTGCAAATAAAAGTCAGATCGTCTCCGTCCAAAATGAGGGGCCGGATGGGCAAAATCCGTTTTCCGTCCTTTTGATCTTCTTTGAGTTGTAAGTCTTCCGATTCTGCCAATTCCCTGACCATCTCGTCAAAAAGCTTGCGATACTCCGCTGTAATGGCAGAAGAGAGGCGGCGCATACGCTTAACTTGCTCGGCATAGGGCTCATGCGCGAATGCAGCAATCTGTTCCTTTAGTTGCACCCCCATGCCGTTTCCATCAACGTGCACAATTGCCACATAACTGTCCTCACCCGGCTGATCCGCCAGCTCGCTCATCTCAAATGCATACTTGTAATACGCTTCCAGACCAACCGGAGGAGAAAACAAGCGATTTTGCGGTTTTGGAGAAGATGGGTTATGCAAGGAGGTCGCAGAGGAATCGGGATCATTCGGTCCGGCGCTCTCTTTTTCCGCCGCTTGTCGCTTTAAAGCCTGAACGGTGGAGAGACTGCCCAGGTGCGGGTCGTATCGGGTAATGGGCAGCCCGCTAACCCCCTCCTGCTCGCAAATCGGAAAACCGTTTATTGGCCGAGGCCGCAGCATATTGGCTTTTGCCGCTTCCAGCTTACGGTTCAACTCGTCCCGATCCGCTGCATATCCGTTCTTGGCAAAATCCGTATGTATAACAGCAGTAGCAAAAGAGAGGGAGTAGCTGATTTCGATCAGCCTTTTGGCAAACGCAACATTCACGGCCCGGTACAAGGCTTCGTCCCGAAACGCAAGGACGGCGCTGCCGCCACCGTTGTACACGATTTCCGCCTGAATCCCGGAATCGGGATCGGCGATACGGAACGTCTCCTCGGTCTCCCAATCCAGACAAACCTTCATCTCCAGCCGCTCGGCCGTTTCACGCAAAACCTCAACCAGATGATATTTAAGGACAAACCCGACAATCCGGGAGGCTCCGATGTTTTCCCTCAGTTCGCTGGAAGAGAAAATGTACTCCTGAATCCCGCTGACGTCGTAAATGGCAAGGAGTTGGGTTGATTGCTCGGTTTTCATTTGGCTGCACCTTCCTCCGCTTTTTGTGGGTTCAGTGTTCTGTAATTCGCATAATTATTCTTGAACATTTCCACGTAGGCTTTGTGCGGAAATAGCATGGGGTTATTGATTAGCATCAGCAATTGGTTCATTTGAAAGATTAAAGAGAGTAATACATTTTCCTGACCGTTCGTAACGTCAGTGACTTTCAAATCACTAAGTTTCCAATTATGATTCTCTTGTTTTGCTGAACCTGCTGGAGATTGTTGTTCATTTTTTAATTTTGTGATATCAAGCTTTACTTCCTGCAGTTTTTTTTCGTCTTGCCCATAGCGCTTATGGTGAAAGTGATTTAATTGATCATACCAATCCAGGTAGTCCCAAGCTTCTTCATTTCTAATAATCTTAGATAGAGAATCTCCTTGAATTTGCAATATCATGTCAAAGCGCTCTTCAATTTTTTTAACAACCTGATCAGTTGAAGTAGTGCAAAGAATTTGTAACGGACGTGTAGCCGTTTGGGATTTGGGTGGCAATTCTCTGGCCCCCTTTTCCTTAGCTGCAACAGCCTCCTTCGCTAGTTTATAACTCAAAAAATCATTCTCAAGATCGTTTCGAATCAAGCCAGTGTTTATGCGAGCAACAGAGTTATAAGCAGTTTTCAATCGAGACACACTTTTTGACCATTCTACGAGATTCTTTACTTTTAAATTGTCGCTTTTGCATTGCACAACAACAGCAACGGCTTCAATAGGAATGAATTTGATTTCTCCATAATTGAATATGTAAGGTGTATATTGTTCATCAAAGATCGCAATATCGATCTCAGCTGAAATTTGACCGAATGAGTCTATAATAAAGACCCCTTGATCTATACAAAATTTCCGTGGAATGATTTGCTGGAAAAGATTCATCCAAACAACTTCCCGATAAGTACCTGTTGTCAGTTGGTGATTAGGGGTACTCAAACGCAGTTGATTCACTATGGATTTGTTTAAATCGATGTAGTTTTCATCTATTTTTTGTATCGTCTTGATTTGTTTATTAATCAGTTTCTCTTCTTGGTTGGATGCGCTTTTGTGTTTCGCCATCACAATGTCTCCTTCCATTATCGATCATAAGCTACCGAATAGTGCCCAAATCCAATAGTCGCGTTCTTGCCCGCATGCAGCACCTTCCCGGCCTCCAGGATAGGCGTAAATGGAGTCAAATCCCCCTCATAGCGTGCCCATCCCTGAATGGCGGCCAATTGCAATTTCCCCCCTTGGGTCATGGAATAACGCTCGAAAGGGACCACCTTCCAGGATTCGCTCGCGGTTTGAATGGTTCGGGCCGCCTGGATAACCGCCTCTTCGTCCCAATTCAGACGAACATCGGTATAAGCCGCTGAAAGCAATGCGATCCGCCGAATCACCGACTGCATCAAGTCCGAAAAGGCCAAACGATTGCAAAGTTTGCGGCTGACTAAAATCCGCACAGGGGAATGGAACCGAACAATGGCGGCCGTTGCTTTTTTCTCTTGAACGAGAAGAGGTTCAGATTGGCAATTTCGCATCCAGGCCTTTCCGGCGTTCCAAATCAACGTTTCACGGAGCGGATCGATGACCTGAACCAATTCAAAAGGAACTCGTGAAGCTCCCCATCCCCGTGCCCCCATTTCCTGAAGCGCATCCAAAAAAAGACCCGTATGCTGGGTTGAGCGTCCGATTAAAACCAGCTCAAACTCGCACAGGTCCCCTTCTTTCCAATGGGTTTTCCCTTGTGTCAGGACTCGCAAAACAAACGGGTTAACCGCACCCGCCTCATGGCCCGGCGAGCAAAAATGAACCGCATACGCGCAGGCCGCTGCTCGATGGCAGAGGTGACAACGGAGATCCGGGAACGTACAAACAAACTCACGCATGCAATGCCCCAACACTCCGCGAAGGGTAGAGCCCAGATACGGCGGCAAAGTCCCCTCGGCTTTCGCTGCAAATGTAATTCGCAAGGTCAACGTCTCGATGTGTTCAAACATGTCCTCATCCTATCTGCCAGGCACAAAGTTGCATACCCACACGCAAATTTCGACTGATTCTTGATGCAATCGCACAGTTATGTAAGTATTCGCCAAACATTTTGGGATATCCTGCCTAGTTCTGAGGAAATCTGCAAATGCAAAAACACCCTGCGAGAAATTTCGCGGGGCTGTTCAAAAGATGCGTACATTTAGTTGGGACAACAAACATGATGTGGTAAAAAGGGGGTATTTGGTCTTCCACTATTTTCACTTAGAAATTAATCATGCTCCCGTGTGGGGGGCTTCAGGCTATGAGAGCGACCAAAACATATTCTTTACTTGGTTTCAATCCACGCACTCGCGAGGGGTACGACTCAATTCGTTCTAAACTTTGAGACAATGAGCGCGATGTTTCAATCCACACACCCGCGTGGGGTGCGACCCGGTTCGGCGTCGGCCAGTCGAGCAGCTGCGTCGGATTCAATCCACGCACCCGCATGGGGTGCGACGCACACGTCCTAAATTCCTCGAAAGACCGCTGAAGGTGTTTCAATCCACGCACCCGCGCGGGGTGCGCCCCCGCGGCGCGCAAGCTCGGCCAGATCCTCGGCATCGTTTCAATCCACACACCCCGCATGGGGTGCGACGCCGGAATAGCCGGAAGAAAAACATCATCGTTCAGTTTCAATCCACGCACCCCGCATGGGGTGCGACGGTTTTCGTCGGCTATACTAACGCGATATTAACGTTTCAATCCACGCACCCCGCATGGGGTGCGACGTATACGATATGACCGCAGCGAAGATCCTGCATCCGGGTTTCAATCCACGCACCCCGCATGGGGTGCGACCCGGTACGTCGATCGAGCGGCACCGGCGTTAAACGAGTTTCAATCCACGCACCCCGCATGGGGTGCGACCTCAGCAATTGTCGTCTTTTTTAACTTCCATGAAAAGGTTTCAATCCACGCACCCCGCATGGGGTGCGACCGATTAAGGTTGATAACAGGGTGCAGATTAACGGAGTTTCAATCCACGCACCCCGCATGGGGTGCGACAAAATCCCACAATGATCTGATCGACCAAATCAACGTTTCAATCCACGCACCCCGCATGGGGTGCGACTCGAGGGTATGAGCTTGATCGCAACGCCCACACGTTTCAATCCACGCACCCCGCATGGGGTGCGACAGCGTTATACTACGTTTAACGGAGGTTTACGTATGTTTCAATCCACGCACCCCGCATGGGGTGCGACGAGGAGCCGGTCGCTGCGCCGCAGGCAGAAATGGTTTCAATCCACGCACCCCGCATGGGGTGCGACTTGCGGACCGGGTTAATCCGATCCTTGTTTGCATGATAGTTTCAATCCACGCACCCCGCATGGGGTGCGACGGGTATATGGGGGGTGGGGGATGTCATGAGTCCAGTTTCAATCCACGCACCCCGCATGGGGTGCGACCAACCGTGCCCGGACCATTCCAGAGCGGCTCCACGTGTTTCAATCCACGCACCCCGCATGGGGTGCGACAGACGTTTCGTCGTCGTCGCTATCATCGTCGGATGTTTCAATCCACGCACCCCGCATGGGGTGCGACTTAATCCCCCGCAGGATGGCATTGTGCTTGAAGATGTTTCAATCCACGCACCCCGCATGGGGTGCGACTGCGCGGGATGTTTTTCTTTTCCCCGTACTTCATGTTTCAATCCACGCACCCCGCATGGGGTGCGACGATGGACCTTCAGGAAGAGCGTTACATGTTCCCGTTTCAATCCACGCACCCCGCATGGGGTGCGACATGTAACGTGGTAAATCGTTGTAAAGAGGAACAGTTTCAATCCACGCACCCCGCATGGGGTGCGACATGCAAATTGAGATTCTTTGCAGCGATATCACGGGTTTCAATCCACGCACCCCGCATGGGGTGCGACAGCGAAAAATTGCCGAATTCATCTTATACCAAGATAAATTCAACTCGTCTTCCAGTCTCTATGATAACAAAAAAGCATAGCATTTTCCTTGACATTTCGCACTTTAACGAAAAAACTCCCGTTTTCGACAAAATTTGAGGTGCGAAGGAACCGGGAATTTCATGGGAGCTTCCCATTCGC
>NZ_JCAPET010000040.1:0-43097 GCF_059735245.1 Gorillibacterium sp. sgz306347 | reverse complement strand
TTTTGGCATTTTACCCCATGTTAACTTCTTTGCAAGTCTACTGCGATAATAGTCGAAATTGGTCCAAATAGTTGCCTTTTTCCACTTCCTGCCCAGCCTGCGGGCACCAAGCCTTCCGGTCATTCGGAATTTCGCACCGGCTGCCCTTTTGCCGATAGACGCTCGCTGCCTTGACTGCTGAAAGCCGCTTTGAATGCACGCCCGCTGCCTTGCCCTGCTGAAAGCCGCTTTGAAAAAACGTCCTTCCCTCCCTTTGCGCAGCACCTTCCGCTGCCGAAAGCACAGATGCGATGCAAGAAAGGCAAAGGTACAAAGAAACGTTTGGCTAAGGCAAATCTTACGGCGAAAAAGCGCATCCCTATCCGGCCGGTGCGGTTGACAGGGCCTTTCGCGCGATGCTAGCATGGGCAACAAGATTCTTCCAAACGGGCAAGGAGGCATACCGAATGGCTTATCAACTTATCGACGGCGTCCGTGTTTGGGGAAAACCGGACGAAGGGGCGCTGGCGCAGGCCAAAACCTGCGCGGATACCGGCCGCGTCCGGCAGGCGCTGCTCATGGCCGACCATCATAAGGGCTACAGCCAGCCGATCGGAGGCGTCGTGGCGTACGACGGACAAATTTCTCCTTCCGGCGTCGGCTACGATATTGCGTGCGGCAACAAGGCGGTGCGCACCAATCTGCTGGCCGCGGACATCCGGCCGGTGCTGCCGCGCCTGATGGACCGCATTGGCCGGGAAATATCCTTCGGCATCGGCCGGACCAACAACGAGCGGGTCGACCACGAGCTGTTCGACGATCCCGACTGGCGCGTATACATGGCGGTCGGCCGTCAGGAGCATGACAAGCTGAAAGCGCTCGCCCGGGAGCAGCTGGGCACGGTCGGCAGCGGCAACCACTACGTCGATTTGCTGGAGGAGGCGGAGACGGGCCGTCTGTGGGTTGCCAACCACTTCGGCAGCCGGGGCTTCGGGCACAAGACGGCGAGCGGGTTTCTGAATCTCGCGGCGGGACGAAGCTTTCTGGCGAATGCGCCGGGCGAAAGCATGGATCAGCCGCCCGTGCTGCTCGACCTTGCGTCGGAGCTGGGCGACATGTATGAACGCGCGATGAAGCTTGCGGGGCGCTATGCTTATGCAGGCAGGGACTATGTGATCGGCCAGGTGCTTGGCATCCTGGGCGCGGAGGCGGATTTCGCCGTCCACAACCACCACAACTACGCCTGGCGGGAAGTCCACGACGGGCGGGAAGCCGTCGTCGTCCGCAAAGGCGCAACGCCATCCGCGCCGGGGCA
Source organism: Gorillibacterium sp. sgz306347 (assembly GCF_059735245.1). Classification (NCBI taxonomy): domain Bacteria; kingdom Bacillati; phylum Bacillota; class Bacilli; order Caryophanales; family Paenibacillaceae; genus Gorillibacterium; species Gorillibacterium sp. sgz306347. Next base: position 41,803 of record NZ_JCAPET010000040.1, on the reverse strand, counting down.
GCTCGGGTTTATCGGCGGCAGCATGGCCGACATCTCCGTCATTGTGCGCGGCAAGGATTCGGAGGAAAACCGCGCCGCGTATTACAGCACGGTGCACGGAGCGGGGCGGATCATGAGCCGGACGCAAGCGGCAGGCCGAATGAACTGGAAAACCCGCAAACGGTCCGGCGGGCAGATTACGCCGGAGCAGATGCGGCAAGCCGTCAAGGCGTACGGCGTGGAGCTGCGCGGCGCGGGCACCGACGAAAGCCCGTTCGTGTACCGCAAGCTGCGTGAGGTGCTGGACGCGCATGCGGAGACCGTCGAGGTGCTGCATGTGCTGAAGCCGATCGGCGTGGCGATGGCGGGGGCGGATGAATTCGATCCGTACAAGGATTAAGCTTGGCTTGAAATACGCGCGATTTGCGTTTGGCGACGCTTGCTAACTCAGGTTCATTCCCTCTATGCTAGAACGGAGCGGGGGACGGCCGGAAACGGTTATTTTATCCTCGCAAATCGGCTTTCTTGCAACAGGAGACGTAGAAACGGAGGATTGCTGGCGGGCATGACGGATATTGTGATTTTGGCCCAGCATGCGGAGGCGCTGCGGGAATGCATCATGAACGTGCGGCTGTCCACAAACACGCCGTACCGGCTTATCATTGTCGCCGACGAAGGCATGCTTCCGCTGCCGGAATGGCTGAAGGATGCGAAGGCTACCGAGGTGGTGACCGTCCCGGCCGGAACCGGAGTCGCGGCTGCCTACAACCGGGGAGCGGAGCGGTCCGAAGCGGCGCAGCTTGTTTTTATGCGGGAGTATATCTATGTAACCGACGGCTGGCTGCCGCGCCTGGAGGAATGCTTGCTGCTTCATGAGCGTTCGGCGGGTGTAGGACCGGTCAGCAGCGGGTTTAGCGGCTGGCAGGGAACCCCTTTTCAAAGCGAAAAGGCGGGGGTGGAGCATCACTTTGCGGAGAGTCTGGGCGTTATGGGGGACAAGAGCGGCAAACAGGTGCCCCGTTTGCTCAGCCATCTTCTTCTGGTGCGCCGAAGCGCGTTCGATGCGCTGGGCGGATTTGACGAACGCTTCGCCGGAGAAACCTACGAAGACGACGACTTCAGCTATCGGGCCCTGCAGGCGGGTTACGAGCTGTACGTAGCGGAAAACTGTTATGTCCGGTTTGAACGGAGGCATGGGCTGTACGAGAGCGACCCGGCTTGGTACCACCGTCAAATGGAAACGAACCGCCGCACGGCGGCGGAAAAATGGGGCTTCGAGCTTTCGGAGCTTACGGCCTGGAAGCGGCCGGTCACCGTCAGCCTGTGCATGATTGTGAAAAACGAGGAGCAGACCCTGGACGGCTGTCTGGCCAGCATACGCGGCATTGCCGATGAAATCGTGATCGTGGATACAGGCTCCACGGACCGGACCAAGGAGATTGCCGCTTCCTATACGGACCGCATCTGCGATTTTGTTTGGGTGGACGACTTTGCGGCCGCTCGCAACTTCGCCTTCGAACAGGCGCGGATGGACTATATTTTGTGGCTGGATGCGGACGATGCGTTTCTTCCGGAGGACGCCGAAAAGCTGCTGGAGCTGAAGCAGGCGATGCCGTGGGATACGGATGCCGTCTCCATGATCTATCAGCTGTCGGTTGACGAAGCGGGGCGCACGGCCACCAGCCTGCGGCGGAACCGGCTGGTGCGGCGGGAGAAGGGGTTCCGCTGGGCCGGGGCCGTGCACGAGTACCTGGAGGTGTACGGAAGCATTCTGGAATCCGATATCCGGGTGACCCACAACCGGCAGCATACGGAATCGGACCGCAATTTGCGCATCTACGAGGCGCGGGAGGCGCAGGGCGTTCCTTTTTCCTCGCGAGACTTGTTTTATTTCGCCAACGAGCTGTTCGAGCATTCCCTTTGGGAGCGCGCGCTGGAAAAATACGAGGCGTTTCTGGTCCGGAAGGACGGGTGGGTCGAAGACGTGATCCGGGCCTTCGGCCAGGCGGGAGACTGCCTGCACAAGCTCGGCCGGCTTCAGGAAGCCAAGGAGAAGGCGCTTCTTGCTTTCGCCCATGCGCGTCCGCGGGCGGAGGGCTGCTGCCGGCTCGGGTATTACCATATGGAGCAGGAAGATTACGAGGGAGCGGCGTTCTGGTACAAAACGGCCCTTACCCTGGACCGCCCGAACACGCAGGCGTTGACCATCGAGGCCTGCTGGACCTGGCTGCCGCATTTGCAGCTGTGCGTCTGCTACAACAAACTCGGGCGGAACGAGCTTGCCCGTGAGCATAACGAGCTGGCCGCCGCCTATGTTCCCGGCAACCCGATGGTGCTTGCCAACCGCGTCTACTTTGAGCGTCTTTTTCAATCCGAATAATAGCACAAACAAGAAGAAGCCCGGCTCAGCGCCGGGCTTCTTCTTGTTTGTGCGGTTGCTGTGTTCAGGATTCGCTTGCGGGAGCCGCATCGGCCGCAAGGCCGGCAAGCGGCTGCGGCGTCAGCGCCGAAAGGGAGCCGCCGCTCAACTGTCCGTAAACGTTGGAGCCCCAGAGGTAATACCGGCCATCCGTTCCGATCGCCCCGCTGGCGTAAAAGCCGGCGGAGACGGAGAGGGCGGAAATGCCGGGCACCGGAGCAGGGACGTTTCGGGAAGCGGGGCTTCCCGTGCCGAGCTGGCCGTATCCGTCGCTGCCCCAGGCATAGACGCTGCCGTCGTTTTTCAGCGCCAAGGTGTACCAGGCGCCGGCCGACAAGGCCGCGGCGTCTTCAAGGCCAACTACCGGAATGGGGGACAAGCGGGAGTCCGTTGTGCCATCGCCCAGCTGTCCGGCTGTATTGCTTCCCCAGGCTGCCGCCGTGCCGTCTTGCAGCAAGGCAAGCGAATGGTCGTAACCGGCCGTGATGCTTGCCGCGCCTTGCAGGCTGCCGACTTGCACGGGAAGCGGACGGGAGACCGTCGAGCCGTCGCCCAGCTGGCCGTGCGCATTGCCGCCCCAGGCCCAGACGGAGCCGTTGGCCGTCAGCGCCAGGCTGTGGCTGCCACCCGCAGAAACGGCCGTCACGTTCGTTAGCTCGGGAACTTGTACGGGAACGGCGCTCGCTGCCGTTGTGCCGTTTCCGAGCTGGCCGAAGGCATTGGCGCCCCAGGCCCAAACCGTTCCGTCCTCCCGAAGGGCCAGAATATGCGCCGGGCCGGCGGAAAGCTGCACAACGCCGGACAAGCCGGGGACGGGAGCGGCGCCGGCTGCCGCCGCGCCGTTTTCAAGCCGGGCGTACCGGCCGCCGCCCCAGGTCCAGACGGTACCGTCGTTTTTCAACGCTGCGTTAATCGAGCCGGTGTAGGCATCCACCACGCCGGTGAGGCCGGGAACCTCCTCGGGGTTGACGGCGGCCGGATCGCCGCCCCATACCCGCAGCGTTCCCTGGCTGTCAATCGCCGCGCTCTTGTCAAAGCCGATCCGGAGCGTGCCGGGGAACACGGAGTCGGCCCCGTACACCCCGTAGGTGACGGAAGCGACGGATAAGTCCGCTTGGCCTTTAGTGGAAGGGGCGGCGGTTACGTAGAGGTCCACGTCACCGGGGCTTCCCCCCGCATCGGCGCCGAAAGCGGCCGTGGCCGGAAGCAGCAGGCAAAGGGCCAGCGCTGCCGCCGCCGTTTTTGGTTTTCGAGTCAATCGAATCGTCCTCCGTTCGGATTTCAGCCTGCCGGATGGAAGGCGGATTAACTGATTTTTTTGATGATCATGGAGGCGCCGACTGCCGGCGCGAGGTTCAGCGTAAGTGTAACCATGGAGTTGTTGCGCAAGGTAATCATATCGCCGACGGCCAGATTCAGAAGAACCCTGCCGGTAACTTGTCCCGCGCCGGTGTTTATCGGGACGGACGTTGCCGCGTCGACACTGCCGTTTACCGCGATTGCGACCTGAGCTCCCGTTCCGGCGGTATGGGAAACTTGATAAGTAATCTCATAAAGGCCCGTTTCGTCGGCCATAAAAGTATAGCTGCCAGGCGTATGGTAAAGCCCTTGCATGGGTCCGTTGCTGGAGAAGGGAATATCCGCCCCTCCACTAACGTTAGCGTCCATTATAGTAGCCAGGTGGTACGAGTATCCGTAAGAAGTGATGGAACCGCCGGCCGGCCCGGTTGCGCCCGTGGCACCGGTTGCCCCCGTAACGCCCGGAATGCCTTGCGGCCCTTGGGCGCCCGTGGCTCCGTTTGCACCCGTAGCTCCGGTTGCCCCCGTCGCCCCCGGAATGCCTTGCGGTCCTTGGGCGCCTGTCGCACCAGTAACGCCTGGAATGCCCTGCGGCCCTTGCGGCCCCTGCGGTCCGATCATACCCGGCTCGCCTTGCGGTCCGGTTGCGCCCGTTGCGCCGGTGGCTCCGGTGATGCCTGCGGGTCCCTGCGCTCCGGTTACGCCCGCCGGTCCCTGCGGCCCGGTTACGCCCGGCTCGCCCTGCGGTCCGGCCGGTCCGGTGGCTCCGGTCGCCCCGGTGACGCCGATGGGCCCTTGCGGCCCCGTAACGCCGGGTTCGCCCTGCGGCCCAGCCGCACCAGTCGCTCCAGCCGGGCCCGTGGCTCCGGTTGCGCCCGCCGGTCCGGTGACGCCTGCGGGTCCTTGCGGTCCCGCCGCCCCGGAACCGGAGTCGCCTTTGTCGCCTTTGGGCCCTGTCGCTCCGGTTGCGCCGGTTGCCCCGGTGGCTCCGGTCGCGCCTGTCGGTCCGGCAGGCCCTTGCGGTCCGGTCGCACCCGTTTCGCCTTGGGCGGACATCCCTTCGATCAGCAAAGCCGCGCCGCCGCTGTGCACGAGGGATACCAACTGGCCGGGTTTCAGCGCTGCCACTCCGGCCGGCTGCGCGGCCCCGCTGGCGTAATATTCCGTGTCCGCCGATACGGTGAAGCTTTGAGCGTTGGCCGCGCTCCCGATCGTCACATTGCCGCCGCTTACGCTGGAGACCACGCCGATTGCCACAGCATTCGCCAGTCCGGAAGAACCGGCTTCATTTTCAACAAGGTACGGAATGGCATTGCCTAAAAAGACCGCCATCTGCGCCCGGTTCACCGCTTCCTTCGGTTTGAAGGTGCCGTCCGTAAAACCGGAAACAATGTTCAGCTGAACCGCTGCGTTCAGGAAACCGCGAAGAGCCGGAGAGGCTTGTCCGATGTCTTTAAGGGAAGAAGGAGCGGAGGCCAGCGCTTCCGCTTCGGCTTCCTGACCGATCGTGCGAATAATCAATTGGGCGACCCATTCGCGGCTGGCCGGCTGCCGGCCCCATTCTTGTCCGCCGGCCACGGCCGTCTCTTCCTCCGCATTAATAAGTCCCGCTTCAAGCGCTTGCGCTACATAAGGCTGTGCCCAGTCAGCAGCCGCAAGGGGCGAGCTGCCGGACGCGGAAGAGCCGTCCAGCCCAAGCAGGCGGGCGGCCATCACGACGGCTTCCTGCCGGGTGACATTGTTTTTGGGGTTGTACAGGCCGTTGGTGTCGCCGGACACAACGTTCAGGAGGGCCAGCTTGGAGATGTACTTCTGGGCCCAGGGAACCGAGGTATGATCCTTAAAGGAAGGAGCCGCGGCGGAGGCGATTTGGGCAACCGGGCCCAAAGCCGTAAGCGCCACGGTAGCGACAGAAGAATAGCGGATAAATTTGTTTTGCATGAAAGCCTCCTTGTTGGTTGGAAATGGGCGAAAATAATTCGAAAGTCGGATAGCCATTTTTTTGCAAGAGGTAGCATTCCATATTTTATCATCCAAAAAGGGATTCTCAATAAATAACGAGTATAAAATAATAATTCTTTATACTTTTTAATAATTAGCCTGCAAAAAGATGAGTTTAAGGTGCGCTTGACGAAAGTTTATAGGGGCGGTACTATAATCACGTACCGACAAGTATTTTAAACGTATGTAGTGGGAGAAAGGAAGAGGCAGCGACTTGAGCACAGGGAATAAAGTCCGCAAAGCGGCGGAGGAGCTGGCGGGGGAAAAGCCGTTCGACCAAATCGCGTTTGCCGATGTAGCCCGGAGCGCGGGCGTGCATTGGACGGCGGTGCGGCGGTTTTTTGGCGGCAGAGAGGCCATGCGGGAATGGCTGAAGGAACGGCAGTCGTCCGGCGGCAGCCCGCTGGCGGATACCCGCACCCGCATCCTGGAAGCCGCGGCGAAGGTTTTTGCCGAGCAGGGCTACGCAGGAGCGTCTCTGGAAAAAGCCGCCGCGGCCGCCGGTATGACGAAGGGAGCCGTGTATTGGCATTTTTCGAGCAAGCAGGATCTGTTTCTGGCGGTAATGGAAACCAACCTGTCGCGGCAAGTTCGGCAGCTTCCCGGGCAGATTGAATCGCTCCTGCACGCGGATGATCCGGAGAAAGCGCTGCGGGCGTGGCTGCAGTGCCAATTCGATTGTCTGGAGGAGGGGGACGGCGGCTCGCGGCTTTTTTTTGAATTCGTGGTTTCAAACCGGGAACCGGAAATCCGCGACCGGCTGGCGGACATGTACGGCAGGAGTCTGGAGGCCGTAGGCTTGTTTCTGGCGGACATGCAGCGCCGCGGGCTGATCGCCTCGTCCCTTGAGCCCGAAGCGCTTGGCATTCTCGTCGACGCCGCTATCAAGGGCGTGCTGATCGAATGGCTGATCGACCCCGTCCGCTGCCGGCTGGAGCCTTTGCTCGATACGTTAGCCAAGGTGCTCTGGCGCGGAATCGCCCCCGGAAGCCGGTAAACCTGTTTGGGAGTGAGGCGGAAGTGAAAAGGAAGCAAAACGATTTTATACCCTTCCGGACGACCTGACCTATCCCGGGATTCAGCCCAAGCTGTACGAAAAAACATTAAGAACCGTTCCAGTTCTCAAGCATGATAAGGTTAGCCGGCAGGGTCCAACCCTGTTGGCTCCCCTTGTGCCGAGGATACGGAAGCGCAACCGTTCGGGGATTTTTTTGTACATAACATACCAATTGGTATGTTAAACGAATTTTAGTCAGTATGCCAAGGAGGGAAATTCATGGATGCAGAAAAACTCATTCGAACCTTTAACCGGCAGGCGGGTACCTATGAGAAAAAAAGAAACCGCCTGGAGCTTGCTGAACTCCGGAGGCGGTTGCTGGAAGGGGCGCATGGGAAGGTGCTGGAGCTGGGCGCGGGGGCGGGCGCGAATCTGCCGTTTTACCGGACAGACATTGAATTGACGGCGGTCGATTTCAGCCCGGCCATGCTGGAAAAGGCCAAAGCGGCGAACGAGCGGCACTACGGACTGGCCGCCCGGTTCGTCGAAGCCGATGTGGACACGCTGGAGCTGCCGGATCAAGCCTTCGATACGGTGGTCTCGACGCTGTCGCTTTGTGCTTACCGGCAGCCGGAGGCCGTGCTGCGAAAGCTCGGCCGGTGGTGCCGGCCGGATGGCATGGTGCTGCTGATGGAGCACGGGCTTAGCGCCAACAAAGCGTTTGCCCTGGCGCAGAAAGCGCTTGATCCGCTCGCTTACCGCTTTGCCGGCTGCCACCAGAACCGGGACATTCCCGGCCTGATCGCCGCGTCGCCCCTTACGCCGGTTAAGGCCGAAGCCTATATGAGCGGCATGCTGCATTTGCTCTGGTGCCGCCCGGCGCCCGTCAGTCCCGGATAAGGTACCCGGGCGCCGGTGTATAGGCCCGAAACCCTGCCATTTGGCGTGCCTGAAACACGATGGGGCGGTCCGAGCCGGCCAGGAGAACGTTGCGCCGGTCGTGCGCGCCATCCGCAGGCAGGAAGAACGCCTGTACATAAGCGCAGACGGATTCCAAAGTCGTGTGCACGGCGCTTACGAACGGATCGGCTTCGCCTTTGCCGGTCAGGTTCAGCAGGATGAGGCCGTCCGGCACGAGCTTATCCCGGCACAGCCGGAAAAACGGCCGGGATGCCAGATGAGGCGGCGTTCCCCGCTCGGTAAACGCGTCGATCAGTACGATATCGTAAGCGCCGGGAGGCTCCTGCTCCAGCACGCGCCGCCCGTCACCGGTCACGACGTTGTCCCGGTCGTAGCCGAAGAAAACCCGGCTGATCTCCGCCACCCGGGGTTCCGCTTCGGCTACCTTGAACCGTTGCTCCGGGTAACGGGAGGGAATCGTTCCGATGCCGTGCCCGATGGCGAACGCCCGCTCGAAATCCGGACGGTTCCGCTCCATCAGATGGATCAGCGCCCGCGGGTACTCAAACAGGATGCGGCCGGGGTTCGCCAGGTCCAGCGCTCCCTGAACCGCGCCGTCGGCAAACTGGAGCAGGCGGAAGCGTCCTTTTTCTCCGTAAAGCTCGCCGGTTTCATAAACGGAAACCTCCGCGCCGCGGGCGCCGGAGGTTTGATGCAAAAGCCGCAAATCGGTAGCCTCCTTTTAAGGGAAGGTTGCGTGCCGGCCGGTTATTTGATCCGGAACGTAACCGGCGCCCGTTTGTACACCAGCAGCAGGGCCAGCGCATAATACACGGCGGTGAGGACGACCGCGGAAAGCATAAACACCGTCGGGTTGGTGTCGATGCGCAGCGCCAGCACCCCAAGGCCGGAAAAGAAGCCGCTGATGATCATGAAAAACGGGCTTTTGACGTTCAGCTCGGTGTTGTACGGCTGGAACAGATAATACATGGCCATGTGATGCACCGAAAAGAAAAGCGCCAGCGCGAGGACGGTCAGCCACAGAACCGCAGCATCCCAGAGGGAGAGCTCCCCTCCGGCGGCGGGCAGGAGCACGGTCAGCGCCGCGGCGATCGCGGCGGCCGGCGCAAGATTGAGGACGGCCAGCTTCCGCAGCCGGATGCCAAAATGGGTGAGCGCCGCTTGAGGCCGCCGGTAAAAGCCGTAATGCAGCAGCGCCCGGTCGCAGTGATAGAACATCGCTTTGCAGGCGCGCTCGCCGACGGTGACGAAAAACATGAGCAGAAACAGCATGGACAAAGAGCTGGTCCAAGACGCCGCGACCGTGGCGGCCCCGTCGGGAAACAGCAGCGCGGCAGCGAGAGAGACGGCGAATGCCGCCCCGATGACCCACAGCCGGCGGTAAACCGGCTTCAGAAAAAATTTCCGGTGCCGGTCGAAAAAGATCGCGTTCAGGTAGGCATACCCCGACCGGTCCGCATAAGCGCCGGTCCTGGCGGTAAGAGGCGCGGTGTAGTCACTGTCCTCGGTTTTCATGTCCGCCTTTCCGGCTTCGGTCATCATCCGGTTCAGGTCGAGCAGCGGATCGTCCCGTTTGGTCGCGGCTTCGACCGCCTGGCGGTAGCGGGGGTAGCGGGCCAGATAAAACGCCCCCCAGACCCCTGCGGCGAGGAAGACGAGCAGGAACGGCAGGCCGAGGACGACCGTTTCGCCAAGCCAGACCTGCTCCAGGTAGAGAGGGGCATAGGCGGCGGCGACGCCCAGCAGAATCGTCGACCAGGTCAAGGCGTTGTTTTTGATCAAAACGGCGCTTGTCCGGTCGAAGGCGATCAGGTGCAGCGCTTCGCAGGCGAGGCGCCAGCCCGTCATCGCCAGCGCGAGCGGTGCGGCGTAGAGCAGGTTCAGGTCCAGCCAGCGGAAGAACACGAGCAGCGCCGCCAGAAAGGTCGCGAAAAACAAACCATACCGGTAGGCGAGCGTGGCCCGCATGTAGCGGCCGGCGGGCAGCCGCATCAGACGGACGCTGACGTATTTTTCCCGGGTCGGCTCCAGTGCTTTGACATTTGAGAAGGCCGGAATAAAAAAGCTGAGCAGGACCAGAAGGTGCAGGAACAGGTCGGACCGGGCGCCGGCGGAAAGCCCGGGCTGCAGGGATAACGGCCAGTAAAGCAGCAAGCCGAGATAAAGAAACTTGAAGGCAAAGCTCCACAGGATGCTCACGATCATCGCGAGGACGGACAGCGCCTTCTTGATGGAAACCTCCGCATAAACGCCGTCTTTTACCTTTGGGCCAAGGAGAGGAAGCTTTTGCAAATAATAAAGAAACCGGTTGGCGAAGCCGGAGGCCCGAATCGCCCAGACGGTGCTAAGCGTTTGCAGCATGGCTGTCCTCCTTCAGCAGGTTGACGATGCTTTCCTCAAACTCCGGGCTTTTCAGCAAATGGGAGGGAACCGGCTCCAGCACGCCGTTGTGCAGGATCACCAGCTCGTCGCACAAGTCGGACGCCAGCTGCAGGATATGGGTCGAGAAAATCAGGATGTGCTCCTGTTTCATTTCCAGCAGCAGCTTCTTCATTTCCAGGGCGGCCACCACGTCGAAGGAGGTCAGCGGCTCGTCGAGCAGAATAACGGGCGGGCGGGTGATCAGAAAGCAGAGCATCTGGATTTTGTTTTTCATCCCGTGCGAATAGCCTTTGATCAGCCGGTGCCGGTCCTCTTCATCGAAGCGCATCAGCGTAAAATAGTCGTCCGGCGTGCGGCCCGGCTGCACGGTGTCGCGGTTGATGTCCATAAAAAACTTCAGAAATTCATACCCGGTGAGAAACTCCGGCAGGATGGGGAGCGAAAACACATACCCGATGTTTTCTTCCGAAAGCGGGGTTTGCCGGCCGTTATCGTTCAGGTACGCTTTGCCTCCGGTCATCCCCGTTTCGCCGCTCAGGCAGTTGAAGAGCGTTGTTTTGCCGGCCCCGTTGCGGCCCAAAAGCCCGTATATTTTCCCTTTTTCAAATTTGTAGTCAATGCCCTTCAGAATAGGCTTCTCTCCAAAGCTTTTGCGGATGCCTTCCAAAACAAGTTCCATGCGAAACCCCTTTCCGGTCAAAAAATTCCCGCAGGTGGCAAACGGGTTTGAAGGCTTATACGAAAAAAACGCGCGCCGCGTTTCGCATTCCGCGTCGAACCGCGAGAACCCGTGGCTGCCGCTATTATAGCAAAAGAACCCCTTCCGCTCCCGTACGGGAACCAGAAGGGGTTCTTCTTTCGTGCCGGATAGCCGGTTGCGCTCGGCCATCGGTCTTTATCCGGGCATTGCAGATCCGGCGGACGGCCTGCTTAACCGGTTAGTCGGACAGACCGGTTTTCTTCAGGAACAGATGGAGGTACGCCGCCGCCGATTCGCGGGTAACGGCCGTTGCCGGGCGGAAGAGGTTCTCTCCGCTGACGGCGTCTCCGCCCAGGATGCCGGCTTCGGTCAGGCTCTTCACGCTTTGCTTGGCGTAAGCTTTGATCGCCGCATCGTCAGCGTACGTTCCGATCGACGGATTGCTTACGGTCGGCTTGGCGCCGGTCAGCTTGAGCGCTTTGTCCAGAATGACGGCCATTTCCTGGCGCGTTACCGGCGCTTTCGGGTTGAATTTGTTTCCGCCTACGCCCGAGACAAGCCCGGCTTCATAAGCGGCGTTTACTTGATAGGCGTACCAGTCGGTCGCTTTGATGTCCCCGAACGAAGCGGCCGTTTCCGACCGGAGGCCGAGGGCCTTGACCAGCAGCACCGTAAACTCGGCGCGGGTCAGGTTCTTTTTCGGGCTGAACGTGGCGGCCGAGGTTCCTTCCACCAGCAGCTTGTTGGTCAGCGCGGCAATGTCCTGTGCCGCCGGGGAAGAAGCGATGTCCCCGAAGGACAGGGTGCGCTTGACTGCGGCGTATACCGAGAAGCCGGGACGGTTCACGGTGACGAGCGTCGTGCCGTCTTCCTGCGGTTTGAAGACGGAAGCGACGGCCGTGACTTTTCCGTTTTCTTCAAACAGCACCCCTGCCGTGTTGGCCTCGACCTTGCCCGGTATCGTGAAGGAGCGCTTGATAAACTGGTTGGCTGCCGGTTCCACCGGTGTGAGTACGGTGCCCGCCACCCAGCTTGCTTCAAAGGAGACCGGCGTGCCGATCACCGTCGAGCCCGGTGCGCCGGCGGTCAGGACGGTGCTTTGCCCGGGCGCGGGGGCGATCGCCACATCCAGTCCCGCGCTTGCCGGAGCGTCCTTCAGAAGGCCCGCCGGCAGAGCGACCGCCGATCCGCCCAGGGAGACGATCACCGTGCTCCCCGGTGCGAGCGCCGTCAAGCTTTGCACCTGGGCGCCGGTCAGGGAGAGCTTGGCCGGTCCTTCGCTCGCAGCGGAAAGGACGATCGCCGCCGGGCCGGTTCCGGCGGAAGCGACGGCCGCCGTCAAGTCTTCATAGGTGACGGTGGCAACGGTGGTCCCGTTCGTCACCGTCGTTTGCGGCTTGACGGCCACCTGCTTGGCGCCTTGCTCAATCAGCCCGCCAGCCGCCGGGGGCAGCGGAGGCGTCGTAGGCGTGGCGGCCGGAGGGAAGTAGCCGCCGCCGTAGTACGGGACGGAGGAGTCTACGCGCAGGGAGGTAACGGCGGAATAAAGAATCTGCACGCCGTTTTCCTTGGCAACTTCGCCGTCCTCCGTCAGCTGCGCGGCATAAACGACAATTTTATACGTGCCGTCCGTCAGATAGGCGGTCGCCGGGTTGCCGCTGCTGTCCTCAACCGGATTGCCTTCTTCGTCATACGGATGGTAGGCGTTTGTCAAGCCCTTCACCGAGTAGCGGCCGGGCTCAAACCGGTCTTCGGGATGCTCGGTGGACTGTATCTCAAAGTAGCCGATCGTTTCATCATCCAGATTCACAACATCCACTTCATAGAAGTTCGTGTCCGTGGCTGTCAGGCGGAAGGACAGGTCTACGCTGGTTTGACCGGGCCGGTTCGGGTAAATAACCGGGTTGGTTACCGCGACCTCCTGAACGCCAAACCCGGTCTCGGGCTGCTCCGAGCCGACATAAACCACGAAGGGAAGACGAAGGTCGGGCCTGCCTTCGGCGGTCAGCTTGACTTGTCCTTGGTAGTACTCGTCCGCCGCCGCTTCCGGGCCGACGTTCAGGGTGAGCGTGAACGGCGTCGTCGCGTTGGCTGCGGCCGTTACGGCGGAACGGTCCAAAATGGCCTCCAGCCCTTCGTGCCCCGTCTTCCATTCCACGGCTGCGGCGTAGGTCAGGCTTTCGCCGCCCGTGTTTTTCAATTGCAGGTTTTTGACTTTTGTTGCGCCGGGTTCCAGTACGCCGAAGCTGGCCGACGAATTGTAGTTGATGACGCTTTGCGGCAGAGAATTCTTGTCGAGGATCTGAATCGGCTCGACAGCCTGCAGCAGCGCGGGCGTCAGAATGGCATTCTCCACGTTCGCGCGCCCGGCTCCTTGTCCGTAGAAGTCTTCGTCCAGGTCATCGGACGTGTTAGCGAGGGCCGCGCGGATATCGAACGGCGACCAGCCCGGATGAGCCTGCTTGATCAAAAGGGCCAAGCCCGCTACGTGCGGCGTCGCCATGCTCGTTCCACTTTCGCGGGCATAAGCTTTGTCGTAAGAGGCGCCCGTCTGCGTTTTGCCGTATGCCGGATAAGTAGAAAGGACGTTGTTTCCGGGCGCGACAATATCGGGTTTGATGCTGATGTCCTTGTCCGCGTTTGGCCCCCAGGAGGTAAAGGAGGCCAGTTCATCGCCCTCCACCCCGAAAGAAGGGTAGTCCGATCCGAACGCAATTTGCAGCTGCTTGCCTTTGTTCGCCAGAATGGCGTTGGCCAGCGCGCGGCCTTCCGTACCTTTTAAATCAATGGTAGGAATAAAATCATAGGAGTCTCCCAAAAAGACATTGATGTGACCGTCGCGGCCCGTAATGCTTGGCCTTAAATCAACCGTTCCGTCCGCTGACCCGTTTCCGTTGAAGATAACGATCGCTTTGGCCTGGCGTGCCTTTGCTTCCGCGATTTTGTCCACGAATGCGGTGACTCCGCGGGAAGCGAGGACCACTTTGCCGGCCACATCCCCAACCTCTTCGGTGTAGTCAGCGGCGCGGCCCAATCCGACATAGACCACGTCATATGGTTCGGTACCCAGGATGGCCGGGAAGTCGTCCTCCGTCAGCTCCCAGCCCATCATATAGGTACTGTACGTGACCGAGGCGACAGACGTATCGGCGGGGCCGGTTGAATCGCCGGGAGCTCCCGGCTCGCCCGGAGTACCTGCCTTGACGTCTTTCCAAACCGTAGTCAGGGAGCCTTCGTAGCCGATCGCCGGGCTGGTCACCGCGCCGACCGCGATGGCGAGCTGCGAGGTGGCCGGCGATCCCATCGTGTAATAGCCGGGGCCTGCGTTGCCGTTTGCGATGACGGCGATAACGCCGGACAGCACTGCATTGTTGATGGCGATGGCGTCGGGTGAGTTGACATCCTTCTCGGAATCGGAGCCGAGCGAGAGGTTGATGACGTCCATGCCGTCCTTGACCGCGCGCTCGATGCCGTCAATGACCTGGGCGGACGAGCCCGACGACTTGTCCGGCTCCTGGAGATTCCGGCCCAGCACCTTATAAGCGTAAAGCTCGGCGCCGTAAGCGACCCCTTTTTGCTTGATCTCGCTGGTAGGGTTAACAAATTGCCCGATAATCGTGCCGGAAACATGCGTTCCGTGCGAGGTTCCGGCATAGCCGACCTTATACGGGTCCTCTTCTTTCGGGATGGGGGGTTCCTCATAAGGATCGTTGTCCTGATAGAAGGAATCGTAGCCGCCCTGGTAAACCGGCTCGATGTCCGGGTGTTTGTAATCCACGCCGGTGTCGATGACGCCGACCTTCAGGCCGCGTCCCGTGTATCCGTTGGCCCAGGCCCAATCCGCATGGACCTGATGAAGCGGAGCGGCGCCGTATTGGAGGGCTGCCTCGTCTTCCTGGGCCGTCTCCTCCACGGGAATGGCGTACCAGGTGCTGTTCTCGTGAATGGACTTCACGCCCGGCAGCTCGGCGAGGTCCGGGATTTCGTCCGCAGGAATGGTAATTTCAAATCCGTTCAGCACGGTGTTGTATTGGTAGTTGACCTCGACGTCCAGTCCCTCGCTCGCCGCTTTTTGCAGCACGCTGGTCTGCTGGCTGTTGACGGCGGACTCCGTTGCGCCGGCTGCCAGAGAGGAGATGCCTTGCTTGGCGGCATACTTGCCGACGGCGGCTGGCTGGCCGCTGAGCTGGACGATAACGCGGACCTTGTCCGAAGAAGCGGTGTCAATCTGAGGCGAAATGTACGGGGCGGCGGAGGCTGTCCCTTGTACCGGAGCTTTTCCGGCGATTGGCGCAATACTACCGGAAGCGGCGGAGGCAAACCCCGGAATCGAACCGGTGATCAGCCCCGCGGATAATGCGAATACGGATAATTTACGAAATAATAAGCCTTTCTCCAAAGAAACTCCCTCCCCAGACTTCTTCTTTTTCATTCTCCCGGCGAACCGTCAAGGATGACCGGACATTCTCCTTTCTAGTAATTCCGGTCTTAATCCAACCAGATAAGTAGGGAAAATTTAAACCGATTCTACCACTTTCAATTTGGAAAATCTATACTTTAAACACATATATTTTTACAAGATGTCAATTAATCGTACATAAGAACTTCTTTGTGCAGAAAACCCGTCGAGTCTGCGAGAATCTTGTCGAAAGTCGGTCTATCAAGGGAAAATAGGGCTTGGGTAGCGGGCCGAAACGCTCGGGGGATAGAATCGGACGAAAGTTGTCTTATTTTCGCGTTAGATTTTCTGACAAAAAAGACCAACCCCAAAAAAGGGTTGGCCGGAGCGTTGCGGGGTCAATAGTGCAGGAACATGCGGATGATGCTGGCCAGCGGGAAAAGCGCCAGCAGGAAAATCTCGAACAGGTAAAGCCGGTTTTCGCTTTGCCGGTAACTGAGCGAGTTGTAGGTTTTCATGGTGCTGCGCAGGCTGTCGACCTTGCTTTGCAGCACGTCGAAGCGGTCGTTGAGCTCGTAGTAGTGGGCCAGGGAATCGTAAAGGCCCCGGCTGTTCAGGTTGTCGTTATCGGCGAGCGACCGGTCAAAAATACGGATCGTATTGATGCTCTGGTATTCGAATTTGAGGAACTGGGACAGCACCGTGGACAAGGCTTTTTTGTTGAAGCGCAGCTTGCCCCGGCGCAAATATTCAATATAGGCGCCCGATTCGTCGATGTTGGCGTCCACGTCGAATTCCACTTTGTTGAGAGCGGTCGACTTGGCCAGAAGGGCGGCGATCAGGGGAAGGACCGTTCCGTCGTAAGGAAACTGCTCCGGGCTGTCCGGCCAGGGGCGGAACAGGGCGTTTTCGTCCACCTCGATCGTGTGGCTTTCCGCGAAGCGGGCGATCATGGAGTAGTCGATAGTCTCGACCATCCCGGTCAGAAACTCGAAGAACACCTGCATGTCCGCTTCCTCAAGCTCGACGAACACGACGCAGCCATAGTCGAACAAATACACCTGCTTGCCGCCGCAGTGCTTCTTCAGGATTTCCTCCAGATGGTTCTCTTCCAGGACGAGATGGGACCGCCATTTGCTGGACCGTGGAACGGAGAAAAACGTAGCCGGTTTTTCCAGCGGGATGGCCGAACCGATCAGGCAGCTTTTGAAGCGGATCGTTTGCATTGGCTTCACCCTAGCGGACGATTTCGATCATCATCAGAATAACCTCGGCAACGATCAGGATCACGATAACCCACTCGACGAAAATGCCGCGGGTGGCATGGCTGATGGTGGAAAAGCCGTCCGTCATGTTATAGAGGATCTCGGTTTTGTTCTTGAGGATGGCGTAGCGGTCGTTCAGCTCGAAAAACTCCGACATCCGGTCGTAAAATTCCCCCGCCACGCTGTTGGCCCAGGTCACATCCGGCTTGTCGAGGATCATGATGTAGGCGATGGTGTTGTATTCGTGGCGGACGATCTTGGCGGTGGTGCGCGCCAGCTCCTTGTCGCTGATGCGCAGGTTGCCTTTTTCCAGCCGGTCGATCATCGTCTCCAGCCGGTCGAGGATTTTGCCGAGCTGCTCTTCGGTTTTCTCCAGCGCCACCGACTTGGCGATCACAATGGAGATGAGCTCGGGGTAAAACAGCTCGAATTCCGGCACGATGACGTATTCGTCCGTCAGCTGAATGCCATCCGTATCCCCGACATGCAGGGAATAGTCGTCGCTGTAATGGTCCGCCTGACGCAGGTCGATGGACGGCTCGAAGGTGCGAAGGTAGCGCAAAAAGTCGCTGATTTCGCCGGCGTCCGTGTGGTTGATGAACACCACGCTGCCGAACGAGAAAACGAGCACCTGCTGCAGCTCGGCGATCTCCTTTTTGAGGATGGTTTTCAGAATATCCCCTTGCAGGATCAACGGCTCTTCCCACGTGTACTTTTTGGGAATGCCGCAATCGCTGGCGATTTTGTTCAAATCGATTTCGTTTGCTATGGCAAATGCTTTAAAGCTCATGGCATCCATGTTTTCATCACCCTTTAGCAAAGATTATAGCAGACAAAGCGCCGGAGGCAATGCGGCGTCCGGCAAGGGGTATCCCTGGGCTCATCAAACGGAAAGAGAGCGGCGCTGCGGTCGCTTCACTTTTCCACAGCAGCCGACGGTTCCGCTCGGTTCAGATCAAGTATATGAGCGCGCGGGGGAAAAGCATGCCACACGCAAACATCCGGGCGCAGCGCCCGGATGTTTTGGTTTGCTATATAAAAAAGGGGAATCGCTCCGCCGCCTCGTCGCTCTTCACATCAATCGCCGAACATTTCGTAAATATAACGGGCAATGCCGGTACGTCTTTTTTTGCTCTTGAAGTCCGGCTCAATCCGTTAAACGCGCCGGCCTTTCGGCCGCGCGGGAATGCCCCGCCGCGGGCGGAGAATAATCCTCCGGGCTCCCCTGGAATTCCGTCAGGTGCTTCCAGAAGCGCTTCGGCATATGCGACATGCGCAGCCGGGGATTGAGCCGGCCGGAGATGGCGACCGAATCGTAAAACCGTTGCCACAGCCGCCGGAATTTCTCCTCCTCCGCATCGGCTTCCGGCAGGGTGAGCTCGTCCAGCTCGAACAACCGCGCTTCCCCCGGCCGGTAGGCAAGGGCGGCTCCGTGCGTTTTGTCGTAGATGAGAAACGCCTCGTCCCGGAACCGGTCGCAAAAATGATCCTTGATCAGCGGCAGCACGTGGTTCTTTGGCTCGATTACCGCCACCAGAACCTTGCCGTATGCGGAAAAACGGAGAAAGCCGGTATAATGGTGGCTTTCCGAGTTCAGGTGGCGGACCGCTTTGTGGAGCGCGGCCACGGTGTCGTCCGCGAGCATGTCCATGACCCTGCGTCCGTGCGTAAAGCCCAGGCGGAGGAAACGCAGCAGCAAAAGCTCTCGCTCCGCGACGTCCGCCAGCCATCCCCGCTCCACCAGCTCGAGCGCTTCGGCCGATAGTTTGCCCGGGATCGACCGGTAAACCCGGTCCGCCTTCGCGGGATCGGTTGCGATCGGGCGGACGGGGTACAGATGCAGCTCGGGTTCGTCCTCCCGCGTGCGGATGGCAAGCGGGATTTCCTTCCGCCGGTAGCTTTCAAACACACAGCACAGCCAGCCTTCAAAGCTGCCGTCATATTCGTAGGCTATATCTGTCCGGTAAGGCATTGGATCACATTCTCCTTCATCAGCGCAGGGTCGTCGAAAAACGTCATCTGCTCATGCTGCGGCCGTTCCAGCATCCGCAGGCCCTGTTCGGAGACGAGCGCGCGCAGAACGGTGCTCTCCTTGACGCGCAGGCCCTCCAGCGGCTTGCCTTTGCACGTGATGAAATACTGCGCGCGCTTGAGCACGACGCCAAGCTTCTTCAGCGCCGGAAAATCAAGCGTTCCGGCCCGGCGCGCCGCCAGGATGCGCTTTGCGCTCCGCACCCCGATGCCGGGAACGCGCAGCAGCATCTCGTAGGGCGCCCGGTTGATCTCGACCGGGAACTGCTCCATGTGATGAATCGCCCAGTTGCATTTGGGATCGAGGAGCGGGTTGAAATTCGGGTTGCGCTCGTCCAGCAGCTCCTTCGCTTCAAAGCCGTAAAACCGCAGCAGCCAATCCGCCTGGTACAGCCGGTGCTCGCGCAAAAGCGGCGGCTTGATGTCCGGCGTCGGCAGCAGCGAATGCTCCACCACCGGCATGTAAGCCGAGAAAAACACCCGCTTCAGCTTGTAGTTGCGGTACAGTCCCTCCGTAAGGTTGAGGATCTTGTAGTCCGTGTCCGGCGTTGCGCCTACGATCAGCTGCGTACTCTGCCCGGCGGGGGCGAATTTGGGCGCGTGCCTGTATTTGACCAGCTCGGTGCTCGTCTCCCGGATCTTCTCCCGGATGAGGCCCATCGGGCGCAGAATCGATTCCTTCGATTTGTCGGGCGCGAGCAGCGTCAGGCTCTCCCGGGAGGGGAGCTCGATGTTGACGCTCATCCGGTCGGCCAGCATCCCGAGCCGGCTCAGCAGGGCGCTGTCCGCGCCGGGTATCGCTTTGACGTGGATGTAGCCGTTGAACCGGTACTCCTCCCGCAGCAGCTCCAGCGTTTTGATCAGCCGTTCGGTGGTGTAGTCGGGGTCCCGCATGATCCCCGAGCTGAGAAACAGCCCTTCTATGTAATTGCGGCGGTAAAATTGAATGGTCAAATCGGCGAGCTCCCGCGGCGTAAAAGCGGCCCTCCGCGTATCGTTCGATTTCCGGTTGACGCAGTAGGCGCAGTCATACACGCAGTAATTCGTCATCAGCACCTTTAAAAGGGAGATGCAGCGGCCGTCCGCCGAGAAGCTGTGGCAGATGCCCACCGGCGTCGCGCTGCCCAGGCTGCCCGCCTTGCCGGCCCGGTCCGAGCCGCTGGACGTGCAGGCCACATCGTATTTGGCCGAATCCGTCAAGATGGCCAGTTTGTCGATCAGTTCCACCCGCAACCCCTCCTTTTCCAAAAGTGTACCACAGAACATATGTTCTTGTCTGCTTTATCGAGATGATGTGGATGAAGCGGATGAAATTCAGTAAAATGGAAGAAATCTTACAGGAATCCGGGTGGGGGCATGCTTGCTTTTTTGGCGGTTGTATTGACGTTGTTTTTGATTCCGGGCCCCGCGGTGATGCTGACGCTGGGTCAAAGCGTGAGCGGCGGCAGACGCAGCGGCGTCTACACCGCGATCGGAATCGCCGGAGGAGACTTTATTCACACGATGGCCTCCGTGCTGGGCCTTTCGGCCATTCTGATGACCTCGGCGCTGGCGTTTGAGATCATCAAATACATGGGTGCGCTTTACCTGGTTTACCTGGGCGTCCGGGCCTTCCTGGAACGGACGGGGCCGTTCGATCTGCCGGCCGCCCGCAAGGCGGAGCCGGGAAAAACCGTCCGCCAGGCCGTTTTGACCGAGGTGCTGAACCCGAAGACGGCGCTCTTTTTCCTCTCATTCCTGCCGCAGTTCGTTCATCCGGAAAAGGGAAACGTCACGGCCCAGCTTGTTGTGCTCGGCGTCACGTTCGTGGTGCTGAGCCTGCTGTACACCCTGATGGTGGCTTTGATCGCCGGCTCCCTCGCGGGCTGGTTGACCCGGCACCGGGGCTTTGCCCGCTGGCAGGGAAAAGCCGTCGGCACCCTGTATTTGGGACTTGGCATCCGGCTCGCGCTGCAGCAAAGGAATTGAAACGGTTTCACGGAAAAGGCACCGCGAGCGGTGCTTTTTTCTTGTGATTTTTTTCGCTAGGTCATGACAAAATTCGGGGATTTTTCAAATGAGAGGTTTGTAATCGGAGGCTTAAGCCCATATACTGAGAGAAACCCTACTAAAAAAGAGTGATGAACCACGTGGCAAGCCTGGAAAGTGCGGAGATCAAACGACAGCTGAGAGAAGAGAAGTTCAACGAGAAATGGGAGAGCCCGGACGCCATTCGCAGTTATCTGGCCACCTTGCTTCCTTATCCCGCGCTGAACCGGGAGCAGCCCGGATTTGTCACGGAAACCTTTGTGAACGATGACGCATGGGAAATGGATTATTTTACGACGGGGCATGGAAACGTGCAGGGGTCGCTGCTTTATTTTCACGGCGGCGCTTATATAGAAGAAATTCTTCCCCCGCATTTCGGCTTCGCCCGCGCGCTGTCGGAGCTGACCGGCTTTCGGGTGACGGTGCCCAATTATCCGACCCTGCCTGCGGCGAACGCGGAAGAGATGTCCCTTCTGATGAAGGGCTTTTATGCATTTCTGCGCGGCCGTACGGAAGGGCCGGTCATTTTGGCCGGGGATTCGGCGGGGGCGGCGATGGCCCTTCTGCTCGCCCAGCAGTTCAAGGGTACCCCGCTTGCCCCCGACCGGCTGATTCTGCTATCGCCCTGGGTGGACCTGGCGACGGACAACCCGCAAATCGCGGCGCTCGGCATCCCGGAGCGGGACGTGTTTCTGCTGCCGGAAGGGCTGGCCGAGGTCGGTCGGCTTTACGCCGGCGGGCGGCCGCTCGGCGATCCGCTGGTCAGTCCGCTGTACGGCCCGATGGACGGGCTGCCGCCGACGGCGGTGTTTATCGGCACGGCCGATATTTTGCTGCCGGACGCCCGCCTGCTGCGGGACAAGCTGGCCGGCGGCGGCACGGAGGTCGACTATTTCGAATACCCCGACATGATGCATGTGTGGCCGATCTTCCCGATGCCGGAAGCCGAAGCGGCCCGGAGCACGATAAAGGACCTGGTCGGGAAGCATGGGATTACGGAGTAATGGTGGGAAGAAGAGCATGGAGTTATTGATTAAATCGTACAAAAAGGTGCATGATTACGGCGTTCTGGTCATGTTTCAGCACACCATCTTTTCGTTTGCGTTTGCGATTGTGTCCATGCTGCTGGCGGCGGACGGCATTCCTTCGTGGCGGACGCTGGCGATCATCCTGGTCACGCTGCTCGCAGCGCGGACCGGCGCCAATGCGCTGAACCGGGTGATCGACGCGGAAATTGACAAAAAAAACCCGCGCACGGCGGGGCGGCAAATTCCCCGGGGCGAAGTCGGCAGAAGGGAGGCGCTGCTGCTCGCCTGCGTCTGCTTTGTCATCACGGTGGCTGCGGCCCTGCTGCTCAATCCCTTGTGCGCGATTCTCGTGCTGCCCGCCGTGTTTTTTATGACGATCTATTCGTACACGAAGCGGTTTACCGCCTTCTGCCACCTGATTCTCGGCTTCACCTGCTCAATCGCCCCGGTGGGCGCCTGGCTGGCGATTACCGGGGAGTTCGCGTGGACGCCGATCTTCATGGCCGGCGCGAACATGTTCTGGGTGGCGGGCTTCGACATCATCTACGGCTCGCAGGATGTCCAGTTCGACCGGGCGAACGGCCTGCATTCCGTTCCGGCTTTGTTCGGCGTGCGGGACGCCCTGCTCATTTCGGGCCTTTTTCACGCCATCGCGGTGTTCTGCCTGTTTGTGGTCGGCTTCCTGAACCCCGAGCTCGGCTGGATTTATTACATCGGCGTGCTGTTCATCACGGCGCTCCTGATCCTGGAGCACAAGGTGGTCGGGCCGTACAGCCTGGAGCACGCGACCTTCGCGTCTTATAGCGTCAACGAAGTGGTCAGCATCGTGCTGCTTGTTTGCGGCACCGCCGACGTGTTTCTGGGCGGCGATTGGCTGCGCGCGCTGTTTTCTTGAGGCGCGTGAGGGCGTGAGCGGAGCCGAGGCGCGTAAGCCGGGGC
Source organism: Gorillibacterium sp. sgz306347 (assembly GCF_059735245.1). NCBI lineage: Bacteria > Bacillati > Bacillota > Bacilli > Caryophanales > Paenibacillaceae > Gorillibacterium > Gorillibacterium sp. sgz306347. Next base: position 19,415 of record NZ_JCAPET010000040.1, on the reverse strand, counting down.
GCGGAGCAGGGCGAGCAGCAAAGCGGCGCGGGGGCTGAGGCCGCGGAGAATCGCGGGCGCAGAAGCGGCGCGGGGGCTGAGGCCGCGGAGAATCGCGGGCGCAGAAGCGGCGCGGGGGCGNAAAGCGGCGCGGGGGCTGAGGCCGCGGAGAATCGCGGGCGCAGAAGCGGCGCGGGGGCGTGAGCGGAGCCGAAGCGCGTAAGCCGGGGCGTGGAGCAGGGCGAGCAGCAAAGCGGCGCGGGGGCCAAGGCGCGGAGAAGCCCGGCGATGATCCGTGCTAGCACAAGCCGCCGGTTGTCTTTGCCCCCAGAGACTGTTGGTGGACACTTTGCGAAACTTGTTCAAGCTATCGGGACGGCTCGGGCTGCGCTAACGGTTGCCACAGCGGCTATTTGCCCCAAAAAGAGGGGGTTGAAAATGTAACGGTTGCCACAGCGCTTATTTTCGTTTTTTAGCCTGATTTTGCCCGTTTTTCTCGAAATAAGCTCTGTGGCAACCGTTAGAGAAAAAATAAGGCGGTTTTGGCGCGAATAAGCTCTGTGGCAACCGTTAGCGTTGGCGCCGGTTTGAAGCGAAAAGCGGAAAGAATTCATATGCTTGCTCCATGTACAGGATGATGCCCATCGCAGTGACGCGAAGCGTTTGCTGTAGCCTGACTTTTCAACAACTCGCAACTTGTGCTTCTTTTCACCGGGGCGGCAACGGATGACCGGGGCTGACGGATAAGCACACAAATGTGCGGGTTCGATACGACATCGACTTTTTTGATCGGGTTTTCCGGCATACTTCATGATAAGCTTCTGCACCAACTACGGGCACGAGACATGGAACGGACGGCAGCAGGGCACGAAACATGGAACGGACTGCAGCAGGACACGAAACATAGACCAAACTGCGGGAAACGTAGAACGAACATGGAACGGCACCAAAAAAGATAGAAGCGGCACAATCAGGAACAAACCATAAAGAACGAATGGTGAATTGAATCAGACACGCTTTCCGGTACAAACCACAGGGAACTCAGCACGGATTCAACTACGGCTACGGCACGCTTTGCGGTACGAACTACGGATCAAATCGCAGGGACCACCTCTCGTGGTTGGATTCATGGTTCGCTCCCGGCACGTATGACGGAACGAGCCGATAGGAACCAATGGTAGATAGAAGCACCGCGATTTTGCCGGCCGAGGGCACCCTTACGTAACAACGACTCGACCCGGCCGGCGGCGTTCATCACCCCTCTCGTCGCTTCCCGAAATGAACCATGGAGCGCATCACAGGCGCACCGCCCTACTAAATGTACAAACGCATAGAAAAAGAGGAGAAACCCAACATGAAAAAAACAGCATGGCTTGCACTCATTCTGGTCGGCGCTTTGGCCGCCGGCTGCAGCTCTTCCAAAGGCGGGGCTTCCGGCGAAGCCGCCGAGGGAAGCGCCGCCGAGACGCCCGTCCTGTCGCTCGGCATGATGCCGGCCACGGACGAGATTCCGTTCATCATCGCCCACGAGCAGGGCTTTGACAGAAAACACGGCGTAACGCTCGACGTGCAGACGTTCAAAAGCGCCAAAGACCGCGACGCCGCGTTCCAGGCGGGCCGTCTGGACGGCGTGAGCGCCGACCTGGTCGCGGTGGCGATTTACAACCAGGCGGGCCTGGACGTCAAGGTCACAAGCACCACCGTCGGCGAGTTCAAGCTGCTGACCGGGAACGGCGAAGTCGGCGGCGTGGCGGACCTGAAAGGGAAATCGCTGATCTTCTCCAAAAACACCGCGACGGAATACGCCGTCGCCATGATGCTGAAGGAAGCGGGGCTGTCCGAAGGGGACGTGGAAGCCACGGAGGTGCCGCAGGTGCCCACCCGTCTGGAGTTGCTCAAGAACGGCAAAGCCGACGCGGCGATCCTGCCGGAGCCGTTTGTCACCATGGGCACGGCCGATGGGCTCCGCGTGCTGCACTCCACCTCGCAGCTCGGCATCAACCCGTTCGTCATCGGCTTCCCCGAGAAAACGATCCGGGAAAAAGAAGCCGCAATCAAAGCCATGTACGCCGCCTATAACGACGCAGTCGCCTATATGCAGGCCAACGACCAGTCCGTTTACATCGACCTGATCATCAAAACGGTAGGGTACCCGGAAACGCTGAAAGACGACATCGTGGTGCCGGAGTATACGCCCGCCAATCAGGTCAAGGAAGAGGATGTCGTCTCCGCTTTCGCCTGGGCAAAGGAAAAGGGCCTGCTGGAAAAAGACCTGTCTCCGAAAGAAGTGATGTCCGATGTCGGCGTCAAGCCGTAACGGTCTGGCCGTCCGGGACCTGACCGTCGATTACAGCGGCGGAGAACCTGCGCTCCGCGGGTTTTCCCTGCATGTGCCGGAAAATGCGATCTACGCCATCATCGGTCCCTCGGGCTGCGGAAAATCGACGCTGCTGCGCGCCGTCGCGGGCCTGCTCCCCGGTTACGGCGGGGAGATTCGCTTTAACGGCGGGCCGGTAAGCCCGCGGGAGACGCCCGTCGGCTGGGTGCCGCAGCATTACGGGCTGCTCCCCTGGAAGACGGTGCAGGCGAACATCCGCACCGCCTTGAATATCGCGCGGCCCGATCCGGCGTCCCGCCGCGGGCGCGACGAGGAAATCGGCGGCTGGCTGGCCGCGATGGGCATCGCCGGGCTCGCCCGCCGGTACCCGCTGTCCCTGAGCGGCGGACAGCAGCAGCGGGTGGCGATCGCCCGCGCCTTTGCGCTCCGGCCGAAGCTGCTTCTGCTGGACGAGCCGTTTTCCGCGCTCGACGCGATCACGCGGGAAGGCATCCAGCAGCTGTTTCTGGACAACTGGCGGGCGCATCCCGCCACGACGCTTTTCGTAACGCACGACGTGGAGGAAGCGGTGCTGCTTGGCGAAAAAATCGTCGTCATGCCCGCCGACAAAACCGCGCCCGCCGAGGTGCTGGACAATCCGGCGTTTTACGCCGAGGAGGCGGACAGGCGGGGCAGCGAAGTGTTTTTCCGGCAGACGACACGAATCCGAAAGGTTATGCAGGCCCTATGGTAAAGAAAAACAACTGGCGCCGCCGCCTCACGATCCTGTGGGTGTTTGCCGGCCTTAACGCGTTATGGTACATCGCCGCGCTTCTGATCGATCATTCCATGCTGCCCGGTCCGCTTACGGTTTACCGCACCGCTGGCCGGCTGCTGGGCGAAGGGCTGGCCGTGCATGCCGGCTACAGCCTTTACCGCGTCTTTGCCGGTTTGCTTATCGCGCTAGTGCTGGGCCTCCTGATCGGCCTCCTCATGGGCCGCTCGGCGCGGTGGAACAAGCTGCTCGACCCGGTCGTTTACCTGACGTACCCGATTCCCAAAATCGCCCTTTTGCCGGTCGCCATGCTTTTTCTCGGCCTCGGCGAAGCGTCCAAGATCTCGATGATCGTTCTGATCCTGCTGTTTCAGATCATCATTTCCGTCCGCGACGGGGTCAAGGCGATTCCGGCGCAGACGTACGACGTCATGAACAGCATCGGCGCCAGCCGGCTCGTTCAGTTCTGGCATGTGACGCTGCCCGGCGCGCTCGCGGTCATTCTGAGCACGATCCGCATATCGCTCGGAACCGCCATTTCGGTGCTTTTTTTCACCGAGATTTACGGCACGCAGTACGGCATCGGCTATTTCATCATGGACGCCTGGCTGCGCATCGATTACCCGGAGATGTATGCCGGCATTCTCGCGCTCAGCCTGATCGGCTTTTTGCTGTTTTTGCTGGTCGACCTGCTGGAAGCCGTTTTTATGAAATGGAGAGCGTGAAACAGGACACCCTGCCGGACAGGGGGTCCTTTTTGCATGGCACGGAAAACTTGCGTCCCGCTTCCAAAAGGGCGATGATGGACGGGGGAGACGCCAACCGGCAGCGGACAGCCGCAGAATGGGAGCCCGGATCCGACCCGCCGCAAAAGGAGAGAATGTCAGCTTATGCAAAGCAAAACGGTCAAAGAAACGCGCTGCTTCAAAATATCCCGCGTCTTCCCCACGGATGTGAACAACCACGATACGCTTTTCGGGGGCAAGCTGATGGCCTATATCGACGACATCGCCTCGATCTCGGCTGCGAAGCTGTGCCGGACGGCGGTCGTAACGGCCTCTGCGGATTCCGTTGATTTTTTGCTGCCGATCCGTCCCACCGATTCGGTGATGCTGGAGTCGTTCGTGACGTGGACGGGGAGAAGCTCGATGGAGGTGTTCGTGAAGGTGATCCGGGAAGACCTGCGGACCGGGGATCGGAAGATCGCCGCCACCTCGTTCCTCACCTTCGTGGCGATGGACGACGAGAACAAGCCGGTGCCCGTACCGGGCATCCTCCCCGAAACCGAAGAGGAAAAAAAGCTGTTCGAGACCGCTCCCTGCCGGGCCGAAACGCGCAAGCGGCGGCGCGAGGAGAGCAAGAGCTTCGCGGATTATCTGGTGACTGCGTATCCTTGGGAGTGAACCGGAAAGGAGACAGGCCATGAATCGGGAAGACTTGGACAAGGCAAAAAGGGCGCTGGAGGAAAAGACCGTCCGGCTGCCGGACGGAGCCGCCGTCCCTCGTCTCGGGCAGGGGACCTGGAACATGGGCGACGCCCCGTCGCGGCGGGACGAGGAGCTGCGGGCGCTTCGCCTGGGTATTGAACGGGGCATGACGCTGATCGACACGGCGGAAATGTACGGCGAAGGCCGTTCGGAGGAATTGGTCGGGGAAGCGGTTCGCGGCATGCGGGACGACGTTTTTCTCGTCTCCAAGGTGTACCCGCACAATGCGGGCGGAGAAAAGCTGGCGCGAAGCTGCGAACGCAGCCTGAAGCGGCTCGGAACCGACCGGCTCGACCTTTACCTGCTGCACTGGCGGGGAAGCATTCCGCTCGAAGAAACCGTGGACGGCATGGAAAAGCTGGTGCGGGAAGGGAAAATCGTACGCTGGGGCGTCTCCAATTTTGACGCGGACGACATGAACGAGCTTTTGCGTGTGCCGGGCGGAGCCCGCTGTGCGGTCAACCAGGTGCTGTATCACCTGGGCTCCCGCGGCATTGAGTTCGACCTTTTGCCGCTGCTGCGAAAGCATGGCATTCCCGCCATGGCGTACAGTCCGCTGGCGCAAGGCGGCTCCCTGCGGGAAGGGCTGGTTCGCCATCCGGCGGTGCGCGAAGTCGCCGCCCGGCACGGGATCAGCCCGCTGCAGGCGCTGCTCGCCTGGGCGCTGCGGTCGCCCGACATCATCGCCATTCCGAAAGCGTCCTCGGAAGTACATACCGCCGAAAACGCCCTGGCGGGCACAGTGTCTTTTCGCGAGGAAGAGCTTCGCTTGCTGGACGAAGCTTACCCTCCGCCGTCGCGCAAGGTTCCGCTGGACATCATTTAGGCTAAGCGGGCGGCGAACGGCAGGCGATTGGCGGGAGGCGGGCGGTTTGCCCGCTATGTTTTACCGGATGAATGATTTAGCATGGGGAGGAAAGACAGCGATGAGAGGAATCGTCAATCCGATCGTGCCGGGCTGGTACGCGGACCCGGAAGCGAGAACGTATGAAGGAAAGCACTGGATCTACGCCACCCGGTCGTTCACCGAATACACCGCGCAGCTCAACATCGACGCGTTCAGCTCGGAGGATCTGATCCATTGGGAGAAGCACGAAGGCATTATCGAAATGGCGGATTTTCCGTGGATGTGGCGGGCGGTTTGGGCCCCGACCATCATTGAGCACGGGGACAAGTATTACCTGATTTTTGCCACGAACGACATTCAGACGGACGACGAAAAAGGCGGACTGGAAATCGCGGTGGCGGACAACCCCGCCGGTCCGTTCCGGGGTTACCTGGGCCGGCCGCTGATCGACCGTTTCATTCACGGGGCCCAGCCGATCGACGCCCATCTGTTCAAGGATGACGACGGCGCCGTTTACTTGTACTACGGCGGGTGGGGGCACTGCAACGTGGCCCGGATGAACGACGACATGACCGGCTTCGTGCCGTTCGAGAACGGGGAAACCATCCGCTCCGTTACGCCGGACGGCTACGTCGAAGGCCCGTGCATGATCAAAAAAGACGGCCTGTATTACCTGATGTGGTCGATGGGCGGCTGGACGAACGGCACGTACTGCGTGGCGTACGGCGTGAGCGAAAGCCCGCTCGGCCCGTTCGCGAACAAAGGCACGATCCTGAAGCGCCAGGAGCCGATCGCGGAGGGACCGGGCCACCACGGCTACCTGCACTTGCCGGAAAGCGGCGAGTGGCTGATCGTGTATCACCGCCGGATCATCGGCGATCCGGAGCCGGGCAACCGGATGCTGTGCATCGACCGGCTGGACATAGGCGGCGGCGAAATCAAGCCGGTCACGATGACGAACGGCTGGTAAACGCGGCGTCCATGGATCGGCATCGCCGGGGAAAAACAGCGAAGATAGAAGTAACGTCCTGCGGCTGCGGGGCGTTTTTTTCGCTTCTTTATTTGCAAAAGGAATCTGCGGTACGATAATCAGCGGCGATTTCCGCAAAGTCGGGAGGACGCAACCGGGCGGGGGCTCACAATTTAACGCTGTCCACGTGCGGAGGAAACCGGCGCGAATTTGTTCATGTCTCGCGGCGAGGGAATCTGGCGGATTATACTAGGTACCTTTGCCCCGGTACGCAGAATCCTGCAAAAATGCAGTATTTTCAGGAGCAGGAAAGCCTTTTTTTCAGGAAAACTGCGATTATGCAGGATTATTTAACGGAAGGCGCCGGATGAAGCAAAAAAGACGGATAATACTGCAGAAACGCAGGATTCTCCACTCCGTTACTCCATTTGGTGCGTTAAATGATGCATATTTGCATTTTTCAAACCTATCGGGCTTCGTTGCGGCATTCGCTGGGCGGGGGACCGTAACTGTGAGGGATAGCGTGCAGCCCTCCAGCCTCCTTTTTTGCATGATAGCTTCCTCCTGCAACCCGGTTGCGATCGCCGCATATACAAGCAAGCCTACCCGTCTTCAAAGTAAAATGAAGGTCCCCTTCTACAATTAGATTGTGACTGTCGATAGCCAAATAAAGCCCAGTTGGTCCGGCGGTTTGCAGAATGCCGCTTTCTCCGACTCCCTCCAAGAGACCTCTGTCCAAATGCAGCTGCTTTTTCTGCCCAAACGCAATCGCCAATGTCAATAAGTCTTATTTTGTTGCCTTGTTTGCAGAGCTTGACGAAGCCGCCCGGCAAAGGGGGGGCGGGTTGTTTTTTGCTCGGGAGGCCGATGCACCGTTTGATTTTGCCGCCGGTTACGGGTTAAATGGAGAGAGAAGCTAGGAGAGATTTTCGCAAAGGAAAGGATACCGGCTATGAGCAAAAAAGTCGATTACCGGAGCATCGATTTTGGCGTGTTTTTGCCGATCGCAAACGGCGGCTGGATCATCTCGGAGACGGCTCCGCGGCTGGATGCCAGCTACAAGCAAAACCGGGCGGCCGCCGTGCTGGCCGAAGAGCTTGGCCTGGACTTTATCATGTCGATGGCCAAATGGCGCGGCTATGGGGGCGCAACCGATCATTGGGGCACCTCCCTGGAGTCGATGACCCTGATGGCTGCGCTGGCGGAGGCGACGTCCCGCGTCCGCATTTATGCGACGGTGCACACGCTTTTGTATCATCCGGCGGTCGCGGCCAAAATGTTCGCCACCCTCGACCACATCAGCGGCGGCCGGGCGGGGATGAACATCGTTTCGGGCTCGTACGAAGGCGAGTTTGCGCAGATGGGCATGTGGCCCGAGGACCTGGACCATGACGCGCGCTACGATCTGGCGGCCGAATGGATGCACGTGGTGAAACGCCTATGGACCGAAGAAAAGGTGACGCACAAAGGGGCGTTTTACGAGCTGAAGGACTGCGTGTCGAAACCGAAGCCCGTGCAGCAGCCGCGTCCGGCAATCATTTGCGCGGGCGCGTCCGACAAGGGCATGGGGTTTGCCATCGAGGCGGGCGACGCCTGCTTTGTCGGCGGTCGCGACCGCGAGGACCTGATGCGCGTGAGCCATCGGGCAAAGGAGCTCGCGGCGCAAAAGAACACGACGGTGAAAACCTACGCGATGTTCAGCATCGTGCCCGATCTGGACGGCGTCACGGCGGAGGAACGAAAGCGCCGCTACCAGGAAGGGGCGGACGCGGGAGCCATCGCGGGGCTGATGCGCAGCTACGGCTTGGAGCCTGACGGGCGTGAAAACGCCATGGTGGCAAGGGCCAAAAACGTCTTCATGAACACGACGCTGACAGGCGATGCGGATGAGATCGCGGACCAAATCCGCGCGATTATCGAGACGGCCGACCTGGACGGGATGATGCTCACCTTCCCCGATTATGAGGGAGACCTGCGCTTTTTCGGCGAGCGGGTGCTGCCCCGGCTGCGCGGCGGGGAGCGGTAGAAGCAGGACGGCTGCAAGCGGGGGAACCCCGAACGCGCAAGGCGTCATTTTGTCCCAAACTCAACCATCCGGCAAAAAAAAGGAGAGGAAAAGCATATGTCCAACATCGTGATCATCTCCGGCAGCCCCTCCGCTTCCTCGCGGCTTGACGGCCTGCTGAAGCACACCGTTTCCTACCTGGAGCAAAAAGGACAGCGCGTCCTCCACATCCGGGCGCGTGATCTGCCGGCCGAGGATCTGCTGCACGCCCGCTTCGACAGCCCGGCGATTCAGGAAGCGAACGCCCGGGTGGCCGAAGCGGACGGCGTCATCGTGGCGACCCCTGTCTACAAAGCGTCCTACACGGGCATCCTGAAGGCGTTTCTCGATCTTCTTCCGCAAAAAGGCCTGGAGAACAAAGTGTGCCTGCCCATCGCCATGGGCGGAACGCTGGCGCATCATTTGACGCTGGATTATGCGCTGAAGCCGCTTTTGTCCGTGTTGGGATCGAACCAGATTTTGACGGGGATGTTCGTGCTGGATACGCAGGTGAGCTGGAACGACGGGCGGGAGCTGGAGCTGCAGGAGGAGGTTCGCGTGCGGCACCTCAAGCGGCTGGAGCTTTTGCTGGCGGCGCTTGGCGGCGAAAAGGCGCCGAAGCAGATTCCGGAGCAGGCTTAAGGCGGAGCGTTCGGCTTTTGGAGTTGCTCTGTTGCGGCGGGCGCCGGGGGTTGTTCTTTTGGGGCGGACTGCCGGGCTGCCGATTCCGCAAGGCTGCCGGTGATGGAACCGCCGGAATGCAGAGTGCGGGCCGTTGCAAAAAGCCCCCCGGAGCGGACAGGGAAACCGGCCGCCCGCCCGTTCAGCAACTTTCCTCCGGGTTGTATCGTTTATTAGGGGTAATCCCCAACAAGCGATACAGGAGGACCTTACCCCATGAACAAACGTACCCGGACTTTTGCATACACCATTCTGTTTTCCGCCAGTGTTCTTGCGCTTGCGGCGTGCAGCAGCGGGCAGGAGGCGGACGAGTCCGCCTCGACCGCACCGGCGCCGACCGCTTCGGCTTCAGCCGATCCGTCCCCGTCCCCGTCTTCGGCAGCCAGCGCAGTGCCCGGTGGCGGACAAGCCACGGCAACCGCCACGGGCTCGCCGGAGGGTTCGCCCGCCCCGTCGGCCTCCGCTCCAGCCTCCGCTTCTTCGCCTGCGCCAGCCGCAAGCGCCGGGCCTTCGGACGCCGCCGCCCTTTTGCAGAACCTGCGTGATCAGGCAAAGCAGGGCGCGGTGCCGGGCATCCCGTTCGACGCGCATACCGGCCAGATCGACGAAGTAATGGAAGCCTGGGGCGAAGCGGACCTGCAGGAAACCGCGGGCAAAGGCATATACGCCACCTACAAAAGCCACAACGCGGTTTTCGGCTTTAACAAAGGAAGCCAAATTTACGACGTCCGGTCCAGCGCCCCGGAGCTGCAGCAGCTGACGCTCGCCCAGATCGAGAAAACACTTGGCAAAGCGGACGATGTCACGGAAAATGGGGACGATAAGATTTACATTTATCAAGTTAACGAGGAGTTTCAATTAAAATTCATTATTCCGGAATCAAAAGGCAAGGTCGATCACATTTCCGTTTATGCGCCCGGCAAAGTGGGGCGGAACAACATGGCAGGCTGACGGCGGAAAGAAGCTCTCCCGTTACAAGCGGGAAGGCAAAAAGGCGGACCTGCCGGGTTGGTTGCCGGACGGGAAGGAAAGTTGACCCATCATGACGATTGAAACGGTATTGTTTGTGGTGTACACCAAAGAACCCGAAAGAGCAAAGCAATTCTACCAAACGGTTTTGGGTACGGCTCCGGTGCTGGATGCGCCCGGCATGACGGAATTTCGCATCGGAGAGCGGACCAAGCTGGGTATCATGCCGGGCGACGGCATCGTCCGCGTGCTGGAAAACCGCGTCGCCAATCCGAACAGTCTGGGGGATGCGCCCCGATGCGAGCTTTACCTGTATGTCGACGAGCCGGACGTTTACTTCGCCCGGGCTCTTGCGGCAGGCGCCGCGGAAATCAGCGCCGGCAAGGTCCGGGGCTGGGGCGATTACGCCGCGTATTGCGCCGATTTTGACGGCAATCTGATCGCTTTTGCAAAAGCGCCCAGCGAATCATAACCCTTGCCGAAAACCGGAAACGACGAAATTGGAAGCAATAAGGTCAAAAAAGGTCAAATATTTTGTTTGGCCTTTTTTTCTTTGCCTACTGGCGGATAACGGCCGAAAACGGCGGTTTTCGGAGAATAACCGGTTTTGAAGCTTTTTGGGGAGCGGACTATAATGAAACCGTAAGGTCAAACAAGGTCAAAGTCAAAGAAAGGAGAATGGAAGATGTTTGGTCTGGTACCGTTTGGAAAAAGCCGGGAAGATGGGTTTGGCCAGCTGGCGAAGTCGTTTCAGGATTGGTTTGGCGACGATTTCTTCGCGCCCATGCGCAGCGCCACGTTGTCCTTCCGCACGGACATCCGCGAAACGGACAAAGCGTACGTGGTAGAAGCCGAGCTGCCGGGCTTCCGCAAGAATGACATCGACATCGACTATGCCAGCCCCTATTTGACAATCAAGGCCGTTCGCAAGGAAGAAGAAAACACCGAAAACGACAAGCAGCAAATCGTTCGCCGGGAACGCCGTTACGGCGAATACGTCCGCCGCTTCTATGTCCAGGACATCGAGGAGGAGGGCATCAAAGCCTCCCTGAAAAACGGCCTGCTCACCCTGGAGGTGCCGAAACGGCAAACCCCCGTCCCCGACAAGCGCCGGATCGAAATCGACGGGGAGTAACGGTTCAGTGTGAGGGATATAGCGATAGAGAACACAAATTTCTCTCCTGATTCTCTTACTTTGAACATCATTCAGACGACAAGCCGCATCCGAGTAGCAACCTAACTTTATAACTCTGTTCCCACCGACAGCTGCCGTAAGACGAGCCGCTTAGGGAGCAGAGTTTTTCTTTGCCACCAAAAAGCCAAATCCAGTCTATTGTTCCCAAGGATTAACAGTGTTATAATTTCATATAGATAACAGTTTATTACATATAGAACAATGCGGATAGGATCTTTTTGCGGCAACAAGGAGGATTGGGATGGCAATCTTTTGCGAGCCTGTTCAACAAGAGGCGGAGCAGAGAATAAGAGCCCTCATCGTGGAAGAAATCGAGAAGCAAGGCCATACGCTGGGCAGCTTCTCCAAGCTGCACAGCATTAACCGGGGGTCGCTCAGCGCCGTTTTTAACCGGTATCCCCCGAAAGCAATCCCGATCGCTCTGCTGGAGCAAATCGGACAGGCTCTGTCGATGCCTCCGGACTGGCTGTACCGGGAGTACGTGGAGGAATGCTTCCACGGCGGGCAGATTCATTGGAGACGCATCAAAGCGTTTTTGCTTCGCTGCATCGAGCTGAACCGGATGGACCTGGTGAAGCCGGTGCTGTTCAAGGTGATGGAGGAGCCGAACCGGCTCCATGAGATTTTTGCGCTTGGGGAAGAGTTGTATGAGTCGGGGCAGCGGAAAGAAGCGGTGCCGTTCTATGAATGCGTGGTGGAAAATGAAATCAAGCAGCATTCGGAACGCATGGCGGTGAGCCAGTACCGGCTTTTTCGGACACGGATCGGCTTGAATCTGGAGGCGAACAAGGAAGCGGCGCTGCAGTTTGCACCCTACCGGAACCGCCTGCCGGAGGAGTACCAACTCGACGCTCTGCTGCATTTAACGAACGTGTATTACACGCTGCAGGAATGGGAGAACGTAAAGACGGTTTCCAACGAGATGCATACCGTGGCCGTTAGCTTTCTGCGGCAGCGGCAGGGAACCGGGCGGAAGAAGAACGTCCCCGCTCCGGGAATGGAACGACCCCTGGTCAAATACTTCGGACAAAGTTTTTTGTTTCAGGGAAATGCGCTGGAAAGACAAGGATGTTTTGAGCAGGCTCTGACGTATATTCCCTTCTATGAGGATTTGAGCGGTTTTCCGGATCTGGATGAGGAGGGAAGGAAAGAAGTCGAGCGGTTCCGCATGTTTGCACACGCCAACCGGCTCAATCTCCAGCTCTTGCTGGGCCGTTTTGAGGCGCTGCCCGATTACGTAGCCTTGCTGGACGGAAACCCGTCCGAGGTGTTGTCCGGTCTGACGACCATTCTGAAAGCAGCGAATTGGCATGGCCGAAACGTGGACCGGGAGCTGGACCATTTTGCGGCTTATCTGGCGGAATGGAAGCAAGGAAGCCAGGAGGAAGACGGGGTGTACCCCAACTATTTTATGGTGGAGCGCCGGGGAAACCTGTTTTTTCAATGGGCCCTCTATTCAATCGGCCAAGGAAGGGCCGAGGAGGGCATCGGCTGTTTGCTGCAAGCCCTGCGCCTTTACATCGCCCTGAACAAACCGGATTTTACCGTAGCCTGCACGGCCTGGTTCGAGAAGGTGCGCCGGCAGGCGACGGATGAACAGCTAACGCAATACGAGACCATAATGGAGGGGGTGATTACCCATGCGGAAAATAACGCTGTCGCTGCTCTTCGTCGTTACGATTAGCTTGGCAGGCGGTGCCTTCTTCCAACCTGCCGGACCTTCGACGGGAGGAATCTCGACTCTGGCTGACCATGGAGCGGGAAGCTGAGCAAACGGGTTTAAAGCGGGTCTTGGAGGCGGTTCTCGCAAAGGGCCGTTCCAAAGAAGAAACATTGCCGATGCGGCGATCGTTTTCCGGTTTTCTGCCGGAGCGGTTGCCGCGTTTTTTTTCGGTGGATCGAGTATTGCAGGAAAACGAACAACTCCTTGGGCGTTCACCCATCCTCCCATGGCTGCGTATCTTGAATCAAAAGGCAAGGGGAGAGGAGATTTCCATGGGGTACTATGTCAAGGCGGCGTCCGATGTAAAGCTTTACGTGAAGGACGTCAACCCGCACGGAGAAAAAGGTACGGGCGGCCCGACGCTTTTATTTGTGCACGGTTGGCCGCTCAGCAGCCGGGTGTTTGAATACCAGTACAACGTGCTTGCCGCCCGGGGCTGCCGGTGTATCGGCATCGACCTGCGGGGCTTCGGCAAGTCGGATAAACCTTGGGGAGATTACAGCTACGACCGGATGGCCGACGACATCCGCGCGGTCATCGACACGCTGGGGCTCCGCGATCTGACCCTCGTCGGCCACTCCTTCGGGGGTGGCTGCTCCGTCAGGTACATGAGCCGTCACAACGGGCATGGGGTGTCCCGCCTTGTTTTGCTCGGCGCGACGCCGCCCAGCCTGACGCAGCAGCCGAATTTTCCTTACGGGCAGACCAAAGAGGCGGTGACCGAGCTGGTCGATCAGACGCTGAACGACCGGCCGGGCATGCTGAAGGGGCTGGAAGCGCTGTTCTTTTTCCAAAATGTATCGGATTCGCTGAAGCAGTGGTTTTTCGACATCGGGCTCGAAGCCGCCGGCTTCGCCACGGCGGAGGTAGCCCGGACGTTCCGGGACGAAACGCTGTTCGCGGATTTGCCCCGCGTCCAGGTGCCGACACTCGTTCTTCACGGCATTCACGACAAGGTCTGCTACCCGGCCCTCGGCGCAGCGCAAAAACAGCTGATTCCGAACAGCCGGCTGGTCTGGCTGGAGTTCAGCGGGCACGCGCTTTTCTACGAGCAGCGGGACAAGGTTAACGCGGAAATTTTGCGGTTTATCGAGCTGGCTTGAAAAGATAAGGGGGACGGGGGCGCTGTTTCGTGTTAGCCAAATTCGCCTTGTCGTGCAACAAGAACGAAAAAACGCGCTATTTTGCCAAGAGAAACATTTCCCCGGAAATAGCGCTAAAAAACCGCACTAATTTTGGCTGGCGCTATAAAAACAGCGGCCTTTTGACGAGGCGCCCCGAATTAGCGATAAATTTTGCTGCTAATCGGGCGGAGAGAGCAGGCCGGGGGCTAGGCCGCAGAAGCCCCCGCATCCCCGCGCCCGCCCGGGCCTATTCTCCGGTGGCCAGGCGGTGCAAAAAGGCCAGCTTCCGCCAGGTGTCCCGCGCCAGCTCCTCGAAGCGTTCCGGCGCCATCCGTACGGCCTCCGCTTTGGGGAGCGGGAGGCCGACCATCAGCTCGCCGTTTTTGTTGTGGCGCAGCCGCAGGATCAGCTCCTCCAGTTCCTCGTCCGTGAGCTTGGCGAGCGGCGTTCCTTCCGGCTTGGTGTGGTCCCTGTACCAGTGGTAGCCGTCGGGGATTGCGGAACGCACCTCGTTCAGCCGTTCGAGGAGCCGGCCGGCAAACGCCGCCTTGCCGGGCGCTTCGTAGATCATTCCCCATTGGATCAAAGCATGGGTCGGCCAGACCGCAAGCTGGAAATGGGGCAGCATTTTGTAGCCCCGCTTGTTGGCGGCAAACGCCACCCAGCTGTCGGCGGGCGGGTTGGCGGTCCGTCTCGCGTGCCTGGCGACGTGGACGAACATTTCGCTTCCGGTGATGTCGCGAAGCTCGGGCGCCAGGTCTTCCCCAAGCGCGGCGAATTTCGGCTGCAGCCGGCCGGCGAGCGCCTTCATGCGTTCCTCCAGCCCTTCCACAAGAAACACCTCAAAATCTTTTTCGTCAAATCCGGTAAAAAGCATGTCCGCTCGGCTCTCCGTTCGCTTGGTTTTTTAAAAAACGGCCCGATCCAACAATCAGGCTTATGCAGATTTGCCATGTTCCGAAGGGTCCGTATATAATATAAAGTAATCTTTATACCCAAAAGGAGGTGGCGAAGACAATGGACGATGAGCCGGGGGAAACGGGCGACAGTACCAAAAAGCAATGGGTTTGGCATCAAACCGCAATCGGCGGAAAAACAAGGTTTTATCCCCGCAATTGAGTTTGTCCCGGGTGGACGCTTTAGGATTCATAAAAAACTCATGCAATAACTAACGGAGGATGAAACAACTTGTTAACCGGTATATTGGTTTTGATCGTACTCATTGTTTTGAATGCTTTTTTTGCGGCATCCGAAATCGCGCTGATTTCGCTGAATGACAATAAAGTCAAAGCGATGGCCGAAGCGGGCCACAAAAAAGCGAAATTGTTGCAATCCCTTTTGAGCGAACCGAGCCGTTTCTTGGCTACCATCCAAATCGGCATCACCCTCGCCGGTTTTCTGGCGAGTGCCTTTGCCGCCGAAAGCTTTGCGGGCGAACTGGCGGGCGCTCTTGTGGCCATGGGGGTTCCCCTTTCGGAATCCTTGCTGCACACGCTGTCCGTCGTCGTGATTACGCTGATTCTGTCTTACTTTACGCTCGTGCTGGGCGAGCTCGTTCCGAAACGCGTGGCGATGAAGAAGTCCGAAGCGATCGCCATGATGGCCGCTACTCCGCTAACCTTGCTCTCCAAGATTACCTCTCCGTTCGTCAAGCTGCTGACCGGCTCCACCAATATTCTGGTCCGCATGTTCGGGGTTGACCCCAACGAGAACACGGAAGAAGTGACCGAAGAGGAAATCCGCATGATGGTGGAGGTCGGCAACGAGAACGGAACCATCCAGGAAGCCGAGCGGATGATGATCAACAACATTTTTGAGTTTGACAATAAAACGGTTTCCGACATCATGACCCACCGTAAAAATGTAGTGGCGCTGCCGCTCGACATGACGCTGCCGGAGCTGGCCAAGCTGATCAACTTCGAGCAGTACACCCGTTTTCCCGTTTACGAGAAAAACATCGACGCCGTAGTGGGCATTCTGCATGTCAAAGACCTGCTGCCCTACCTGGATCGGGAGAACAGCCAGGCGTTCAGCCTGAAAGAGCTGATCCGCACGCCTTATTTTATCCCCACCTTCAAGCGCACCGACGAGCTGTTTAAAGAACTGCAGCTGAACAAGGTGCACATGGCCGTAGCGGTCGATGAATACGGCGGCACCGCCGGAATCGTCACCATCGAGGATCTGCTGGAGGAAATCGTCGGCAACATCTTCGACGAATACGACGAAGAGGAAAAGGAATTCGAGAAGCTTGACGAGCGGACCTATCTGGCAAGCGGGACGATGAGCCTGCGCGTGCTGAAGGATATTCTCGAAATCGAATTCCCGCTGGAGGAATACGATACGCTGAGCGGATTTTTGATCGGTCAGCTGGGCCGCTTCCCGCAGCGCGGCGAAAACCCGGTTGTGGAGTACGCAGACCAGGTATTCCAGGTGCAGGAGGTTGACCAGAAGCGGATCAGCAAGGTGAGAATCACCATCCCCGAGCGGGAATCGGCCGCTTCTCCGAACGAAGAATAAAGAAGGCGGCAACAAACGAACCTTTACCTGAACAGCCGTTTTGCGGTAGGCCGGCACGCCGGTTCTCCGCAAGCCGGCTTTTTGGTTTGCGGGCATAGCGGTTAACGGGACCGGCAAAAGGAGACGCCCCGCCCGGAGAGTAAAGCCCGCTGCCTTGGGCAAGCCTAGAAGCAAAAAGGAGGGCTTGACTCAGATGGAACAGGCGAAAACCAAAACGGCCGTGATCACGGGAGCGGCGGGCGGCATCGGACAAGCGCTGGCGAAACGGCTGGCGGAACGGAAGCTGAATCTGGTGCTGGTGGATTTAAAGGAAGAGGAGCTGCAAAAGGTCCGGACGGAGCTGGGGCTGACGGATGCCCAATGTTTGCTGGCGGCGGCGGACGTTTCCAAGGAAGAAGACGTGCAAAGCTATGTCCGCCAAGCCGTCGAGCGCTTTGGCACCCTCGATTATTTTGCCAATAACGCCGGGATCGAAGGACCGTCGGGCCTGATTGAAGAGCAGGACGTGCAGGCGTTCGACCGGGTGTATCAGGTCAATGTGCGCGGCGTTTTTCTCGGCATGCATTATGTGATCCCCGTGATGAAAAAGCAAAAGTCCGGCGCCATCCTCAACACGTCTTCTTTGTCCGGCGTCATGGGTTCTCCTAATCTGGCCCCTTACATCATGTCCAAGCATGCCGTCGTGGGGCTTACCCGGACGGCCGCCAATGAAACGACGCCCTACGGCATCCGGGTCAACGCAGTGCTTCCGGGTCCGATCAACACGGCGATGATGCGGCGGATGGCCGAGCATTCGGGCAACCCGGATATTTTCCGGGAGTCGAACGAGGCTACGATCCCGATGGGCCGCTACGGGGAGCCGGAAGAGGTGGCGGCGGTGATGAATTTTTTGCTGTCCGACGATGCGTCTTATGTTACTGGCTCGTTGTATACGGTAGACGGCGGGATGTTTGATCAGTAAAGGGAAGGGGCTGCGCCCGCGGGGAGACCCGTTTCGGAATCTCTTCCCGGGCGCGTCCGGCTAAAGCGGGAAGGAAAACGTCCCTTGGGCCATCCGGGCTCGAGCAGGGAGACCTGATCGGGAAAACGGAAGGCTGGGGGGCGTTTTTTATAGGTCCAAAAGGTATGCGGTTCGGAAAAAGTCGCTGACGCTGTTCGTCTGCGGCCCAAGCGCAGGGTTGCGGGAAAGAAATGGCCGTTTGGGGGCACACTCTTTCTTTTACTTCTTGGGCACTTCTTTATGCCGGTTTGTGGTAGACTGTAAGTAATTGGAAGTATCGGAAAGGCAGATCGGAGCTTTTCTGTCGGAAAGCCGGGGGCGGCTTGCGCAGGAAGACGGGAGCGGACGGGGGAAACAGAAATGACGGTCGAGGTGTGGGCGCTGCGGATCGACCCGGCGCTGACGGAGGAAAAGTATGAACGCATGCTGGCGCGGGTGTCGCCCGAGCGGCGCGATAAAGCGGCGCGGTTCCGCAGGAGGGAGGATGCGCTCCGCTGCGTGGCGGGGGAATGGCTTCTGCGCAAACGGCTGGGGGACAAGTACGGGATGAGCGGCGCGGAAATCGCTTTTTCCTACAACGCCTATGGAAAGCCGGAGCTGGCGGGCGGCGGGGGAGAATGCTTTAACCTTTCCCATTCCGGCTGCTGGGTCGTTGCGGCCTTTTCGCAAGCGCAGGTTGGCGTGGACATCGAAGAGATAGGCGAAGCACGAATGGAGATTGCCCGCCGTTTTTTTGCGCCTTCCGAGGCGGAGGAGCTGCTTCGTTTGCCGGAGGCCGAACGGCTGGAGCGCTTTTACCTTTTGTGGACCTGCAAGGAGAGCTATATCAAGGCGGTGGGAAAGGGGTTGTCGCTTCCGCTGCATTCCTTTGCGGTGGAGGTGGAACAGGAGGGACGGGTCCGGCTGGTTCCGGAATCTCCTTTTTCCGTGCGGGCCATGCGCTTTGGAGGGAACTACCGGCTCGCGGTATGCGCGCTGGAGCCGTTGGACGGGCTGGAGCTTGCGGAGATCAGTCTGGAGGGGTTGGAATAGGAATCTCCGCTAAAAAACAACCCTTCGGTTTTTGCCGAAGGGTTGTTTGGCGCGAACAGGCGCGTAGGGTCAGGAAGAGAACCGGAATATGAAAAGCGTTACGTCAAGCGATTGATCGACCAGACGCTGCCCGGGCCGCCGCCGCCAATGTTCAGCGGGATGGTCAAGCCGCTGGCTTCGTAGAACAAGCCGATGGTATCCCCGGCATTCAGCTCCACTTCGCCGGCAAGCGTCACCGTGCCGTTTCCGAGAATAGCCCGCAAGGTAAGCACCAGGGCCACGTTGACGTTCAGGATGGGGAAGAAGCCCGAAATCAGGTCGGTCGGCGTCGGAGTAAGGCGGCGCACCTCCAGGGCGGGGTCGACACCTGCACCAAGAGAGATTGTGATCGCCGCTGTGGTGCTGAAGTTAACTGTCGCCTCGATGTTATAGCGTCCCGTTGCGGGAACGGTGTAAATCCCCGTGGTCGGGTTGAAGTTGGGAGTAGTGAAGTAAGGAGGGGCCACCAAAAAGCCGGTAAGCTGCGTGCTGGCGGCTGTGGAGAAGGTCGGCAGGAAAGCCGAGAAGCCCTCTGCAAGCACGGTCGCCCCTGCGGCGCCCGTGGCACCGGTAGCGCCGGTGGCACCCGGGTCGCCAGCAGCGCCGGGTGCGCCCGTAGCGCCGGTGGCGCCGGTAGCGCCGGGTGCGCCGGTGGCCCCTGTAGCGCCGGGAGCGCCGGTGGCCCCCGTAGCGCCGGAAGCGCCGGTGGCGCCCGT